>JAQIDA010000079.1 GCA_027858275.1 Candidatus Kapaibacterium sp.
TTGATTTGATTGGAAAAACACCAGGAATTCGCCTTTGTCAACAGCTACTCGGTATTCACCGCCTTTGACAATACCGGAATAATACTGAACATTACCCTCTTCATCGTTTCTAACCGTATCTTGATTCCCGTCCAAGAAATCAGTTGTTACAATCATAATATGACCGTCAGCAAGATCGCCGTTTTCATGTTTGACTGTACCGCTGATAAATGTGGGGTCAGAACAAGCACGTACTCTAATCATAAATTCCTGAAAACAGATCATTTCTTTCCCGTCAATTTCGACTGAAGAAGTTATTAAGACATGATAGTTTCCTGATTCAACAGGAACCCATCTCAAAAGTCCCGATTTAGTAAAGGCCATGCCCTCGGGACCGTTATCCAGCTTATAACTCGCATTTTCTACTATTTTGTTTTTATATTCTGTAACAGGCTGATAGGTATATTCATCACCTATACCGGCTGTCTCATTTGGCATTGAACTAATTCTTAAATGCCCCATGTTGAAATCGTTATTGACGAAATAAGCAATATTTGACATTTTGCTTTCGCCTTCAGAATTATAAGCAATCATATATAGCGAATACGGGCCCGGTTTTTCCAATCTTAAATCTATCATATACGAAGCAAAGGATCTTCCGCCCTTCTCACTTCCTCCCGGATCCACATCAGATCCCGGGAAATCAGCAATTAATTCAAACTTGTCGGCATCTGCATCAGCAGCCGTTACTTGACCTTCAGCCAAAAACACTTTGAAATTGGCAGCGAGGTCTTTGTTATCATCAATTTCCCAGCGGATGAATGCTCCTGAGGCATTACCGGCAAGAAATACTTCAACATTACGAGGAGAATCAGGAATAGCTGAATTTGCCGTCCCTACAGCAAAAACAAAAAAAGTTAACAGAAACGTCATCCCGCACAAACCAAGTTTTTGAATTTTCGTCATAACATCCTCAACACATTCATTAATAATATTTATATTTTTCGCTATCTTTTGTTAATGTCTCAATTATAATTACACACAAAAATATTTTTGTGACAACAATTAACGTATTATGTCATAATAATTTGTTTTAATAATCTCAAGACCATTGCTCAACTCTCGAATTGGTTATAAACATCCTAAAGCCATGAGCAATAACACAAAATTGAATATATTAAATAATTAATATTAGACAAGCTATTTTTTGTTTGTCAGAACTAATTCTGAATATTATGAAACAGCGTTTCCTGAAATAACAGAATTTCTAAACGAAATTCCGAGTGCGAAAATCTATCAGCATAAGAAAACTTTGCTGTTGGATATTGATGTTGAGAATCGTGATGAAACGGTGGAATTTCTGTGGCAGATCAAGCAGACTGCGCAGTTTGTGACTGAGTGATGTTGATTTGTCATAAAAACGAAACTATAGCTAAGAATTCGCCTAAACCTATCTATCCCTGAGTCGGTTAGTATTTCAATTAAATCAATAATCGAGAAATACCATTTTTCCTATTCATCGTCCCTATGTGTGTGGACTTTCCTTGCTTCAAATAATTTGATATTACTCATTCTTTCATTCCTCGACAATAAATTTTTTTTCTTTATTAATGAGCGCGTTTTCCGGTTAGCAGATTGCATTTTCAACTGTCCAAATTTTTGTGACAGTTCACTGCCTTCGTTATTAAGCCGGGTAAAAAAAACATGCCCTATCCGAGTGCCGGAAAAAGCATGTTATAATTCGATATAATCAAGTTATCTGACATAACTTGTTTTTTGCACCTTTATACTGCGAGTGAATTCATTCGTTCGGATTACAATGAAATATATGCCCGATACATACTTTGAGAAATCAATTTCTTCGGTATGATTCCGAGCAATTGCGTCACAAGTAATGGTTTGCAATATCGCGCCTTTCAAATCAGTAACCAGAAATACGAAATTCCTTGCCTTGGCATCATCGCCGAAGTTTAAGTTAAGAACCAGTTTGTCGGCTGTTGGGTTGGGATAGACCTTGATGTCAGTATTTATCTCAGCGATTTCAACACTCAGTTCCGTATCCTGCATCTGCTGGAAGCCTTCGGTGAGTACAATCGAGCCATCGATTCGTGTTACGACACAAGTCTCGCCAACGGTATAAGACAGGTTGACACCGCCGGCCTCGGTCGAGCCGCCGGTTGAGCCAATCACACTTCTCTCTAATGAGGGTTGAGCACAAAGAATGACCGGGAGAAGGAGAATAATAATTATTGCTTTTTTCATGGTTTTGCTCTGTTATATTTACATTAAATTATTTTTAATTGTTGCCGGAATACTACAATTCGTTTACGTAACTTCTCAATCGGTTTTTAATAGGAGTTAATTAAAAGTTTAAAAACCTATAGCCTAACAAAAGAAAAGTTCACATCACAATGTTGGTATCTTCATCAGTAGAATCCTAACATTCCTATCCATATAGGAAGATAGATTAGGATAATAGAGGTAAAGGAGCCCTTCATTTAAAATATAGGAAGTACTTTGATTACTACCTCCTCCGTTGTCATGACCGAGTCCTGACCATCTGTTACCTAAATAATTTATTTCAATGGATAAAACTCGTGTATTGGTTTCAGTATAACCTGTAGGTAATGTTAGAGCCTTCCAGTTCAATGTAGGATCTGTTTTTCCCGAGAGTTCTTTTATTTCGGTAAATTGAGTTCCATGATCACCGAATTTAGTAGTACCGGTTACTTTTAGGGTCGCTTCAGGAACTGCGTCCCCAATACCGACATTTCCATTGGATGCGATAGTCATCGCTCTGTTGCCATTTGTCCTAAACTGAATAAAACCACTTTCATAGTTCATTATGTATGCATCTGTTCCATCTTCTTTCAATGCAAAACCATCAGAAGCCGTATTTCCGGTTAGACTGTTTTGAAGTAAAGCGTAGGTTGACGGTGTTTCCGAGGCAACAGTTAATTTCGCTACCGGGTCGGCTGTTCCGATTCCAACATAACCATTCGATTGCTTGAGCACCAATTGATTAACATGTCCTTTGGGGTAGGTTCCCAAGATAAGATCATAGGCAGTGCCGACAGAGCAGTCAGTATATATCCTTTGTTTGGCTCCGATATTATCAAATATCATATACTTCGTACTATCTGCTGGACGGAACGAGACTCTGCCTGCAACATCAAAAATTGTGTTTGCCATGAGTCCCGGCGTAGAAATGCCAATACCCACTTTCCCGGTATCAAAAAATATATCATCGCCTGCTTTCGACCATATATTAGAAAATCCGGACAAATTTACTGTATTTTTATCGCTGATAGTGAGATTTGTATTGTCAAGAATTAAGCTCTGTAGCTCGTTCTCCGGGTCGGCATCGGCGTCGTCCACGTCGTCTGTGGTGTCAGCAAAATCGGCAGGAACGTTTGTTAGGTCTGTCCAACTGACTGCTGCGGAAGTTGCATCACCCGGCATCCAACCCGAAGCGCTCCATTTCAATATCTGACCTGTGGTGGCTCCTTGCTGAGCAATAGATAGCGGATTGGTTGAGGTTCCATTGCCGCTGAGTGTTGCGTTGCTACGGACAACGTCGGTACCCCAATTGTCACCCCCACCGGAAGAGGGGAGGCTGACTGTTCCGCCACCGTCGCTAAGAGTTAGTTGAGTACCGCTTAGTTGCAATTGCTGAATCTCGTTTGCAGGGTCGGCATCGGCATCATCATTCTTCTCGACGGTTTGTGCGTGCAAAGCAAAAGGGACAGAAAGTATCTGAGTAGTACCCATATTTACATAAGTTGCACCACCGTTCGGGTCAAGCTCCACTTTGAGGTATATATCACCCAAACCCCAGTTAATTGTTCTGAAGTTACCGGAAAGTGCTTGTCCTGCACCAACTGCCAGCGAGAAGAGACCGTATCGATTTGTGGTAATTGAGTGTTTCTCCGAATAAAGGGAAGTTCCGGGTAGTGGTCCACGCAGTAAGGTGAACTTAGTCGTGATTGCCCTGTTGGCAATAATGTCGCCATTAGCCTCGCGGGCAACTGCTTGATAGTTAAACGATTGCGGTGCTTCAGCTTTTGCCGAAAAAACAAAAGCCATGAGGAAAAATGCAAAAAAGGTCTGTTTGAGATACATGTTAGACTCCGTTAGTAAGTTCTCAAAATATTACTCTTTTTAAGGTACGCAAAATATGCAAATAAGTCAAGTTTTATTATTATTTCCCCTTAATAAAAAGGGGTAGGGAGTGTTCTCATTATTACCGGAATTATCTAATAATATTATCACATTTAAGCATTATTATTTTCCTGATTCAACCGGTATCCATCTCAAAAGTCCCAATTTGGTAAAGGCCCTACCCTCGGGGCCGTTATCTAATTCTTATAACTCGCATTTTTAACTATTTTGTTTTCATATTCTGTAACATGTGATATGTATATTCTTCACCTACACGAGCAATCTCATTTGGCATTGAACTAATTCTTAAGTGCCCCATGTTGAAATCTTCATAGACGTATTATGTCATAATAATTTGTTTTAATAATCTCAACGACATTGCTCAACTCTCGAATTAGTTATAAACATCCTCAAACCATGAGCAATAACTCAATATTGAATATATTAAATAATAAATATTAGACAAGCTATTTTTTGATTGTCAGAACTTAGAACGAGATAATATGAACCGGTAGTGAGATTAACAGGAGTGAAATTGATTTTATTTGATCCCCCGGACAACTCCCCCTTATAAACAGTTCCGATATTTCTACCCTCAATATCATACAATTCCAAATGTATATACTCAGAGCAAGGAAGGTTTATAGAAATAATAGCTGATTCTTGAATTGGATTGGGATGGACAGCAATATCAAAAAGGAACTTTTCTGGTCTCTCATATTCAACAGAAGTCACTTTCGGACAAACGGTCATCTCTCCTGTTTTCGACCTCTCGACAGCCGGAATTCCGTATTGACTGTGACTATAAGGAAATCCAATATTTGGGTACACCTCATCCGTTTCCCAAAATTCAGGTTCGTCATTCAGATAATAACTTTTATCAGCAAAATCTTCTGACACAGCCGTAATCAACTCTGATTTAACCCTGTTAGCGTATTCAAAATGATTAGCTCCCTGCACTTTATAGCCTCTGAGGAAATCTTCTTTTTCAATATCATTGGCAACAATATTCTGCATGTAAGTATCAGAACTTGTTATCAATAATCCGTAATTTTGTAAGTGATTCCTAAAAAATGTATTATAAGGACCGCTCGGTCCCCAGTAGCCGTCGAGATATATCTGCTGAACAACATTGCCTTCAAACAGATTTGCATAAGAGAAATGTCCGTGCAAAGAAATATCACCTGAATAATCTTTCAGGACAACTTCGTCTCTATGCGTACTCATTGAATAGTTATACGCAAAGACATTGCCGTTAGCACCGTGCTTTGTCATCATAGCATGACGCAGATATTCAAAAACATTATTCTCAATCAAACAATTTCCGGCGTGATTGTTCAATGTAACACCATAACCTCTCGTTCCGGCTCCGTCATAGGTGAACGCATGGTGTATAAAACAGCCCTTAACCTCAATATTTGTCGATGCGTTAATCATTATGTGGCTCCCGACGCTTTTGTTGCTTTCAACGCCTACAACTCGAGAATCAGCTGCATAATTAAAGAATATATTATACCCTGCTCCGGATTCAGGCTCATCGGATCTCTCAATATTCAAACACTCAATTGAGCAGTTTTTGATTGGATCAATGATTCTAATTTCGGGATTTAATTCTATTGAGTAATCAATTCTGAGGGCTTGATCTAAAACTAATACATCGCCGTCAACATTTTTTATTCCGGTGATTTGTCCGACAGAGTATTTTGCCCAAGTTGCAGGTTTTGTATCCCATGCACCGTTTGTTTGTCTAATCTCAATATAATCATTAGTTTGGAAATCTTGAGGAGATTGAATTTTTATACTCGAAGAGCCTTTGTCCGCTCCGGACAGAACTCTCGTAAAAGAAGCAGTTTGACCTTTTGAAACACTAATGCAAGTTTGAGCTTTTTTGCCGAGATCGAAGATGATGAAACTTGATTGTGAGCTTTCACCTTTCAGTGTGATGCCGTCTTTAAGACTTATTGCCGAGAGCATCAAGTATTTGCCTTCAGGAAAGTATATGATTGTCGGACCGTCAGCTGCTTTTATTGCTGCCGTTACTGCCGGCGCGTCATCTTTAATTCCGTCGCCGACTGCTCCAAAATCATAGATATTCAGAATGAATTCAGGGGTAGAAAAGCCGGGACAACCCGTTCTGCTCCAATCAACGGTTAATGAATCGGTTATAACTCCTGCTGCTAAATTTGTCGCAAACAACAAAATAAAGGATTGAATAATCAAACAGAATTTTCCAACTTTTCGTAGAAGCCGCATATTGTATCCGGCAAACATTAATTGCTTCCGAGGGCTTGTTCGACCGCGGCAAAAAGTTTATTGTTGAGAATTGGTTTTGCCATGAATCCGGAATGGTTGAGTTTGCCGGCAAGACCAACAGAGCTTTTATCATTAAAAGCCGTTAGAAATATTATGGGTAAATCAAACTCTGCAATAGATTTCGCTGCTTCAATACCGTTCATTTTACCGGCTAAGCCAATATCAAGAAGAACTAAATTGGGCTCATTTGCTTTTACACTTTGCAAAACATCCTCGCCAAACGAAATTATATCGGTTACTTCGTACCCGGCATCTTCCAATTTCATTCGCATATCCATTGCTGTGATTATCTGATCCTCGACTATAAGAATTTTTATCATCATCATCGTATTAACTAATTCAACTATCTCCAAACAACTATACAATATAGTGAATGTTTATCTCATTCAAAAATGTCTTTTGTCGTCAATTATGGGAAATGTAATTTTATACATGACTCCGTTGCCGAGTTTGGATTCAAAGTGAATTGTTCCTTGCAACTGATTTATGAGAGAATACACTAATCGCAATCCTAATGATTTCCTTTTCAGTTCTTCAACAGCGACATCTGCTCCGATACCGTCATCAGAAATAATAACAGAACAATCTTCTTCTTCTGCAGCTGCCAAAATACGAATTGTTCCTTTCCTGTCACCCGGGAAAGCATGCTTCACAGCATTTGAGATTAGTTCGTTTAAAATCAGCGCGAACGGGGTAAGTTTCTCAGTGTCAGAAAAACAATTATTGTCTATCTCAATAACGACTTTTACTTGTTTGTCACTCACTGAATAAGCATCTGTCAAACTTTGCACAAGGTCACTAATGTATTTATCAAAGTCGATGTCCTCTGAGGACTCAGTTTGATATAACTTCTCGTGAATCATAGCAATAGAGATGATCCTGTTTTTTAGTTCTGATAAGACTTCTATGGATTTCGGATCACTTATTGTGTTCATTTGAAGAGAAATAAGACTGCTGATAACTTGATAATTGTTTTTTACTCTGTGCTGAATCTCTTTTATCAGAATTTCTTTTGCTTCAAGGGCTTTAGTGATTTTATCTCCTTTGAACTTAAGTTCTGATATTTCATTAACAAGCTCTTTGTTGTTTTTAAGATTATTCGTAGTTGAATTATTTTCCCCACGGGAATTATTCGTAACAATCTTAGGAATTCTCATCATCAATCCTGTTAATAAACAAATATAAAAACGATATTTGAAATTGTTTTTATCAAACTTATTCAATATACGTTTTTATTACAAATTCATAATTGATTATTTAAACGAAAACCTTGATGTGAAATCGGCGAACAGGAGATTGAAAGAAATAGGATGAAATAGTCTATAAAAAAATAAATCCAATTGATCGAGACGACAAACTTTGTCACAGAGACCTGTGGGTGGGCGTTTGTAAAGCCTACGGGTTTTATAAATTGCAAGAGTTGCGTGGGTAGTTTTAGGCTAATTCTACGTTTCGATCAATCGGTATTTCGATATGATTTTTTATTTTATTTCTTAAAGAACGATCATTATTTTTTTTCTGTCTTGCCCAAGGTACTGTTTAAATATTTTTAATACAATACCTTAGACAAGGTATATTAGAAATATACCATAATCTACGTAGTGATTATTAATTTTGTTCATTGAGTGATTGGAGGTTTGGATCTAATTGATATACATCTATATAACTAAACAGATTCGCTATGATGAACACAGCGAATCTGTTATTAGTCTGAATATACATGCAAATACTAATACTCAACGTTAAAAGATATCGCTATTGAGCCGGTTTGGAGATTTTTGGCGGGTGAAATCTGCATAACAACGACTCCTGATAACTGCCGCTTTGTTTGATTTAATTTTAACATCAAATACACTTCTATATTGTCTCGTTCGATGAGACGCAATGTCTTTGCTCCCCTAAAATTGCGGACAAGTACTTTGCAATGATCTCTGTCGATATTTGATCTAACTCTGTTCTTTTGATCGAAGCTTATTGAATCTAACTTAATCTCAAATTTCATAATTCTGTCAATTCTGCCGTGATATTTGGCAAGTATATTTTCCGGGGCATCATTTTCTCCCGCAAAATGCAATCGAAAAACAGGTTTTTCAGCTCTTGTATCGACAAATACTTTATTCTCAGTAATTTTTGTATAAAAAAACCAAAACGGATATTCTGAGATGTTTTGCGGGTATGATTCAACAATTGTCTCCCATGTAACAGATTTAACCGCAAGATAATTGTCATGCGAATTTGTGGTATCTTCAAGAACATTTTTGACGACATTATCATCTATTCCTAAAGCGTCTTCTGCGCAGGATGATAGTAGTGCCGAAAGCATCAATGCCGTTAATATCAATATATACAATTTGTTTTTCATAACTTTTTCGTCCATATTAGAGAGAAATATAATCTGTTAAAAATGCCAAATAATGCCGTATTTCATGCCTATAGTTGCGGTTAGATCGTTTGTCTTTGACCCGAAATAATCTTTATGATGATATTGCATTCCGTTCAGTTCCGCACCGATTAATACGCCAATATTGCTTGATGCTTTAAACTCTCCCCCGACAAAAGCTCTATAAATCCAGCTGCCGTTTTCCGGAGCAAGAGACAACATCAACTGAGAATTCAAATTCAGATATTCCCAATCAACTATTTTGTACCTAACGCCCAGACCTATACTACTGAAATTAGGATATTGTTCATACTTGTATTTGATCCCGTCATTTTCATAGCCGGAATATACTTGATAGAAGAATTCTTGCCTAGAGTCAAAGACCAATGACAAATCATTCAGTACTTCATAGGCTATACTGACACCGCTGTTATTGAACAAAGGCTGTTCCGATTGGGAGATTCCCGCATCTTGTACTGATAAATATTGTCCGCCTTGAAACTCAATCGATAATCCAAGCTGCTCATTAGTCAAGTCATAATCTTCCGCCTGATCAATCAATAAATTTGTCTGAGGTCTTGAGTTATTGACAAATACATCGAACGAAGGGCTGTGAGAATAATCTCTCGCGGTTTGGAAAGAGGAGGCTCGTTCCGTTATTAACAAAGGCGCAAGAGATATAGCATTATTATAGTTTTTTGCTTTGTTCTCGATATAGACGGGAACTTCTCGCTCTACAATTCTGTCTCTGTATTTAATAACAACTTGATTCTTTTTTGAAGATAATTCAGCTAACTCAGACTTTAGTTTTTCAGTTTCTGTAGCGCTTTGCTTCAAATTCAAATATACATCACGATCAACAGCTACTTCTGATGCTGCAAGTGTTACTTGATCAGACAGCCCTGTGTTTTCAGCATCACCTGAACCTCTCGGCATCAAAAGAAACATTGCTATGGCGCCGACAGTCGCGGCGAGAATTGTCGAGATAATACCTGAAGAATGACTGACTATAGATTGCCAAAAACCGGTTTTTGCAGCCACAGTAGCAGCGGCAACACCCGCGCCGCCGACTCCGGCGATACCGAGTGTTGTAAAAAGACTGTCTGTTACAGCCGCTGACGGTGTGAATGCCGCGCCGTCAAATTGAGCCAATTTTTCAAACTCAATGAACTCTTTCATCTCCGAACGTAATCCTTCGTCTGAAGCAAGAGCTTCAAAGAGCTCTTTTTCCTGAGTTTTCCCGAGACTTCCATCGACATAATCGTGTAATAATGATGAATAATTCATAGTCTATAACCTCTTAATATCTCTAATTTTCAATATTTTTATGCAGCTCATCAAAATGGGGCCGTAATATTTCTTTGATCTTTTGCTTAGCTCGGAATGCCCTTTTTCTTGCATTTGCTACAGATATACCACATATCTCACTTATTTCCTGATATTGCAAGCCGTCATACAATCGAAGGACTAATACTTCCCTCAATTCAAAATCTAATAAATCGAGTGAGGCTTTGATCAATTTCATAGTCTCTGATCGTTCGATAGAGCTGTCAGCATTCAAGACATAAAGGTAATCCTCAAACGGCACTGTTGCTTTCTTGTCTCTTTTATAATTTAAGCACAAGTTTCTTGCAATTGTTATCAAAAATCCGGGTACACTTCCTTTTAAGACAGGTTGTGCCTTGTTGTAGAACCTTACGAATGTTTCTTGAAAAATATCTTCTGCATCCTCATGATTCTGCAAGACCCTTAAACAATAAGCGTGTACTTTAGGAGCATACCGAGCATAAAGCACTTTGAAAGCTTCGTCTTTGACGGATTTGTCATCTCCGAACAAGACAATTAGTTCATTGTCGCTGTATTTTGATATAGTTTTTCGCAAAGTATCTTTCTCGACTTACATACTTCCATTATCAACATATACACATGAGATTTATTTTGTGACATATAATGAATGTTTTTTTATTCAGATATTGAAATAGGTTTTTCTAACAAACATGTGATCAACAAGCATAATGTGCTTACATGTGTTCCGGAAATATTCTCGACAAAAAATAGTTTCAACATCATTCTTCTGTTCAATTCAACCAATTGAAACATGTTATAATACGCTATTCGAATATATGTACCAAATATACTGACTTTTTTACAATACTGACGAGGACCTGTCGTTTTTCAAAACCATATCAGCACGATGTTGCAGGTATGACAAAAGTATGTTCAACATAATTGTCCTTAAGATGTATAAAACTCTTCTCAGTTCGCTGATTTTGTTGTTTGCTTTCACCTGTACTTCATCGTCAATTGATCTTGATAATGTTGTAACAGACAGTGTGCTTGTAAGTGCGAAAAGGATTCCGGAGATATATTCTCAAACCTCGAGAATTGTAAGTATTATTACAAAAGATGAATTCGCGAACGCTCCTGTTCACACTGTTCAGGGACTGTTGGAACATACTGCGAGTGTAGACGTTCGTCAACGCGGATCGGATGGCTCTCAGGCCGAGATAAGTCTTCGAGGCGGGTCTTTTGAGCAAACCCTTATTCTGCTCAACGGAGTGCCTATAAACGACCCGCAAACGGGACATCACAATATGAATCTTCCGATAGATATTGAAGCAATCGACAGGATTGAGATATTGGAAGGCCCGGGATCGAGGGTTTTCGGAGCAAACGCATTCGCCGGAGCCGTGAATATTATCACGGGGGAAAGAAAGAAAAGCTCTGTAAGAGTCTCAGGCTCAGCAGCCCAAGACAATGCTTATAAAATGTCAATATCTGCAAACGGGAAATTGGATAATTGGAACAATTTTCTCTCATTAAGCAAGATCGGCACGGACGGATATTATAAAAACACTGATCTTCAATCGCTGAATTTCTTTTATCAGACTTCGTTATTGACCGAAATCGGAAATTTTGACGCACAAGCCGGGCATACGGACAAATCATTCGGAGCCAACAGTTTTTATACGCCTGCTTATCCGGAACAATTTGAACAGACGAAAACAACATTTGCGAGCATGAAATATGCCGGCGGTGAAACAATTCGTTATTCAGCTCTCTTGTTTTGGAGAAAACATGATGATCGATTTGAATTGTTCAGAACAAATCCTGCCGCGTGGTACAGCGGCCATAATTATCATGAAACTCAAGTCTACGGCGGTCAAATTAATTTTAGCTATGAATCTTTCCTCGGCACTACTTCGGTCGGAGGCGAATGGAAAGTTGATCAGATTAACAGCAATAAACTCGGTATTCTTACCGGAGATACTGTCAAAGTTCCGGGAGAACCGGACGGTTATTTCACAAAATATGATCTGACAAAAAACAGAAGTATATTTTTCGAGCATGATTGGAAATCAGATCGTTTAGCAATTTCTGCCGGAGCGTTTTTCAATTGGAATTCAAAGTATGATTGGAATGTCTATCCCGGAATTGATATGAGTTATAAATTGAATGATAAATTCAAGCTTATCGCTTCAGTCAACAAATCGGTAAGAATGCCTTCTTATACTGACCTATACTATGTCGGGCCGACCAACTCAGGTAATATCAATCTAATTCCCGAAGAATCTTTAACTTATGAAATCGGAGCAAAGTACCTTTCCAAAGGAATAGATGCTCGGCTGTCTGTTTTCAGACGCGAAGGGACAAATATCATAGATTGGGTCAAAGACAGCGTTCATTTCAAATGGGAGAGTCAAAATCTAACGGCAGTAAACGCGCTCGGAATTAGCGCAGGGATTAAAATTAATCCTAAACAATTGCTTGGCATTGATGTCTTTACTGACTTTTTCAAGATAAACTTTACTTGGCTAGACATGGACAAATCAAGTGAATATACGCTTTCGAAGTACTCAATGGACAATTTGAAACACAATCTTTCAATATCCGCGCAACACAGTATATGGGAGGAGCTCGGTGTTAATTGGAGTGTGATTGTCCATGACAGAATGGGTACGTTCCCGGCATATGAAAATTATATAGCAGTCAAAGATGTTGACGGCAATCAAGTTTTCAAAGAATTTGTTCCTTATGCTTTGATCAACCTGAGTCTGTATTACAAATGGAGCTCATTCCGTATTTACGCGGATGTGAATAATCTCACGGATCAAGATTATTTTGATATATCCAATGTAGTATTGCCGGGAAGAAAATTTAGAATAGGATTTAGTGCTGAATTAGAATAAAGAATAATCTTTTTGCTTAGTATTAATATTATCTCTACATTGTATCTTTTCAAATACATTTTTAAAACAAGAAAATAAGCAACTATGACAATGCCCGGCAAATGGACTATAGATGATGTTCTTGAACTGACCTATTTCAAAAAAGCCACTCCGCTGATAATTAAAGAAATCGTTGAAAAATATGACTCTTTCGAACATTTCAATGAAGCTGTTTTGTCGGATAAACTGTCTGTTATTTTCAGACAAGAGAGTTTGTTCTCAGATGCTTCAGCCAATAAAAAAGATTTGGTAGAGGAACAAAAAGAAATCTGCGAAAAAAACGGATACTCAATAATCAGCCTATGGGACGAAGAATACCCTTATTTACTCAAGAATATCCATACTCCTCCCGTAATTCTTTTTGTTTGCGGAAAGTTGCAACATTCTAATTCCGTATCTGTGGCTATTGTCGGAAAACGAGAATGCTCTGACACAGGTCGAAAAAACGCAAGAGAATTCTCTTCGTTTTTTGCCTCTCGTAATGTCATAGTATGCAGCGGTTTGGCAAAAGGAGTTGATACTGTTTCTCACAAATCTGCCATACGCTCCTCAGGTGTTACTTATGCCGTCATTGCTTCAGGACTCGACAAAATATCCCCGAAAAGCATGAAGGAAAATGCTGATGAAATAGTTGAATCCGGCGGTGCGATTATCACTGAATACAAATGCGGCGTTTCGGCAAAACAGGCCTATTTCCTCTATCGCAACAGAATTATCAGCGGTATTTCAAAATGCGCGATAATTATCGAAAGCGCACTCAAAGGCGGCAGTTTGAATACCGCGAGCAATGCCTTGAATGAATCCCGGGAAGTATATGCAGTGCCGGGAGACATACATTCAGAACAGAGCAAAGGCTGCAATATGCTTATTAAAAAAGGAGCGGCTGCAATAGCACTGTCGCCTCAATCAGTGTTTGAAGAGCTGGGATTCTCTGAAAACGGCGAGACTGTAACTCAAACGATCGCCCCGCCTCCTGACTTAGACGAAAAAGAGAAAATCATCTATGATCTGATAGGCAATTCAACGATTCATATTGACGAGATCAGCCGTAAATCAGGTATAGCAATTTCAGAATTATCAGTAAAACTGCTTGTAATGGAATTCAAGGATATTATCAAACAATTACCGGGCAATAATTATTCATTATATTGATTCGGATTTTGATATAGCTTCCGCTAAATACTTTTTTGAATTGAACGAAAAAACCGGTAGTTTGCAACCGATTGTACCCTATTTATGAATTATAAATTAGAGATTGAATTATGACTGAATCTATAGACTACGAAAAACAATACATCGAACTCCTCGGGAAAGCGGAAAAATATATTTTTGATTTTATCCCCGTCTCGGAACCAAAAGAAATCTATGAACCGTTTAAATATATCGTATCAGGCGGAGGCAAACGCATTCGCCCGGTTTTGGCGATGATCAGCGCGGGAGCAGTCGGCGGTCAACCGGAGGATGCCCTGAAATCTGCAGCTTCAATAGAAATCTTGCACAATTTCACACTTGTCCATGATGATATAATGGACGAGTCTCCCGTCAGACGCAGTCGCGACACAGTTCATATCAAATGGGACGAACCCACAGCTATTCTATCAGGAGATCTGATGGTCGGATATGCTTACAAAGTGCTTCCGTCTACTCAAGAACACGAAAGGTCTGCTTATATTCTCAATGCTCTTACTAATGCGTTGATTGAAGTCTGTGAAGGTCAGGCATATGACATGAAATTCAATGAGCGAGGCGATGTGAGTTATGATGAATATTTGTTGATGATCGAAAAGAAAACTTCTCGTTTACTGGAAACAGCTGCTGTAATGGGCGGTCACTCCGGGCTGGGAACGGATGAACAGATCAAAGCACTTGAGAAATATGCCTACAATGTCGGTATCGCTTTCCAAATTCAGGACGATTTACTTGATATTACTGCCGATCAAGATATACTTGGCAAAACTATTGGCTTGGATATTGTCGAAGGCAAAAAGACCTATTTGATTATCAAATGTATAGAAAAAGCTACATCTCCCGAACATAAAGAGCTACTGAAAAGATTCACTGAAAACTGCGGGCTTTCATTAGAGGACGTTCCTGTGATGAAAAGCATGATGGAAAACCTCGGCGTCCTAAATGATGCAGGAAAAACTTCTGAAAAATATTTCAATCAAGCATTGGAGAGCCTGAACGGCATGCCGGATAATGAATACACGGAAATGCTTAAATGGTTGGTTCATAAGCTGAACAAGAGAAATTATTGAGAGGATTGAAAACCTTCGACAAGGTTTCCGGAACAGCAGGGGACGAGAATCTTATTTTCTAATGAAAATTCAGAAACATTAAACCGGCAAACAGAATGGCGCAAATACTCTGCAACAGAGCTTTCGATATAAACAATCAGCACTTGAGTCCTGAGGCGATGATTGAGGATGCAATCCAAAACGACGAACTCAATTCATTCGTTCTCGTTGTACCGACTGCCAAGCATGTCCGCCGCTTTCAACTAAAAATTATCAATGAGTATTTTGATCGGAAAAAGAAACCAACCCCGAAGTTGAATATTTTCACTTTGTCGGAGTTAGTTAAGCATTGCTTTTTCAAATATAAGTCTTCATCGGAATATAAAATTATTTCTGACGCATACAGACTGTCTCTTTTTGAAGAGGCTTTTGAAAACGCGGATATTAAATTTCTGTTAAAACTGGGGACACGTGTCTCCCCTGCTATTTTGCAGCGTGTTGCAGGAATTGTGAGCGGACTGAAAGAAGACGGTATAACAGTTCATAAACTCAAACAAGATATTGCTCATGCGATCGAAGAAAACGACGAAAAAACGGATATCAAACGATTAACTGACATTTGCTCTGTTTATGAGCAATATCAGAAACTACTCGCCGGCAAATACCTCGATGAGCCGGAACTTTTGAATTTAACAATCAATGAATTTATAGATCCTATAGCTCAACAGGAATTGTTCAACAATGAAAAATCAGATGATCTCAAAGGCATAGAAAAACTCAATAATGTTTTTGATGACATTAAAACAATAATGATATACGGATTCAGCGAATTCAAATATCCGGAAACAGAGTTCCTGTCTTTATTCTCGAAAAGCAATATCCCGACCGCGATTCATATTGATTATTCTGTGAAAAACGGGCCTTTGTTCGGTAATCTTGAGAACAGTATCATCTCATTGTCTGACAGGGGTTTCCAATTATATTCACTCTCTGACTCGGATACTAATGAATCAAGCCCCTCATTCTTTTTGAGAAAATATCTGTTTAGAAATGATACTAAGGTTTGTAACGACCGGCTTGCCTCATCAATAAAAGTGATCAAAGCAGAGAATCGTCAGGACGAGGTCAAATCAATCACGAAGCTCGTGAAATATCTTTTGACTTCGGAAAAACTTCACATGTCGGATATTTGCGTTTGTATGCGCCGACCGAATCTTTATTCTGAAATGTTCCGCGAGAGTTTTGCGCTCAGCGAGATGCCGGTCAACATCAGCGATCGGTTTTCTATGGCAAATTCATCTGTAGTAACATCTGTTTTCGCTATTTTGGATATAGTTTCCAAAGATTTTCTGCGAGAAGATGTCCACCGAGCCGCCGAAAGTCCTTATTTGAGTTATAAGTTCGAGAACGGCAAAAAGGAACATGTTATCGACAGCAAGAATCTCTATAATTCAGCTTTGAAAATGCGTGTCAGAGGCGGTTTTCGAAGGGGAGGATCAAAATCATGGATCAGTATTTTTGAATTCGGGATCAAACTCAAAGAAAAAATAATCAAAAATCCCGGAAGCAGCGATCCTTACGCCGCAGGAAATCTGCGAAACGAAATTAAGCAGTTACGGAAAGCCCTTGAAGATATTAAGATATTAAAAGAAATGCTTCCTTGGGAAAACAAGGAATTCCTTCCCGATGAATTCAGCAATATTATCAAAACAGGAATTATCACTCAATTCAATGTTAGAAAAAACTTAAGCGATAAATACCATAACACATTAGAACATCAAGCGGATAAGAGTGATACGCAAAAAATCTTTGTGCTCGATCAGATTGAGAAAGAGGCTCGGGCCTTGTCAGAACTGATAAACTTGATTGATGAAATGACCTATATTTTATCTGATCGCTACCCCGGTAAAAAGTTCAAAATTGAAGAATATGTCAAACGTTTCAAAACAGCCGTTAGCGGAGAGAAACATCAGATTCGCGAGAAACAGGATTACGGAGTAAACATTACTTCAGTCGAACAAACTAGGGGCATCCCTTACAAAGCATCGATCCTGTGCGGCGCTCTCGACGGAGAATTCCCGATTACATATCGCCCGGAATCTTTCCTCGGTAAAGAACTGCCGGAAACGGAGATCAGACATATTCACGCCGAACGAATTAAGTTCTATCAATTTCTGACGAATAATCCGGACGCTTTGGATTCGGGAGAAAATCAGATATTTATCACATATCCACGAATGAAAGACGCCGAGGAACTGGTCAAATCACCGTTTATTGATGCTCTTTATAAAATATCAACGATTGAAAAAAATAACAAGGTCTATGATCTCACAGAGATTCGCAAAGCGATTGATTCCGGATCGGACGACGAAAACTTGATACAACAATATGCTGAAATCCCCTGGTGTCGAGCTATAACTGATAAAGAAGAGCTTACGAAACATATCAGCGACGGAACTATAGGCACGGACCAGTTAGATTCAACAGATGATTTAAATTTGGACTATTTGAAATTCGTCTTAGATATTTCTAATAAATCTGAAACTACAATAGATAAAACTCAATTATCAGAAGCCGTAAACGATCAGATCGAAAATTTTAAAACAAAGATATATTCCGTATCCGAATTGGAATCTTACGCCAAATGTCCCTACAAATACTTTCTCACACGATTCCTGCAACTCGATGATATATCAGAGGAAGATGACATGCTCTCCCCTATGGAACGTGGCAATGTCTATCATGAGATTTTATATAAATTCTTCACGACTCTTCAAAGTAAAATCAAAAACACTCCTAATATGATAATGCCGAATAACCCGGATCTGCCTCCGATTATTCCGGTAATACTTGATCCTTTGAAAAAGGATAAATACTTAAAATTATTACGAGATATTGCCGAGGAAGAACTCAATCGTATTCGATTCGATCATCCCTTCTTTGAGATTGAAGAAGACGAAATGCTCGGCACGGAATCACATAAAGGCTTGTTAGAAATATGGTTGAACGCGGAACTTGAACGTGTTCAAAAAGATGAATTTCAATATCTGCCGGCATTATTTGAGTTCGGTTTCGGTATGAGTTCAAAACATTCTGACAAAGAAGAAATACCGGCGATTGAGATCAAACCCGGATTAACTCTCCGCGGAAAAATTGACAGAGTAGAAATTTTCAATGATTCAGGCTCAATCAAACTGATGATCGGAGATTATAAATCATCTTTTTCAAGTCTGCCCGGCAACAGTGAAATCTTAAAAGGTACTGCCTTCCAGATGCCTTTATACCTTAAAGCAACACAATTAATTCTGAGAGATTATTATAATATCGATGTTCAGGCTAACGGCGGAATATACTATCCGGTCAGACCTAAATATGAGGCGAAAAAAGACAAAACGCAATTTGAGAAAATGCTGCTTATCACTCCCGATAACCCAATTTTTGATAACTTCAAGAGAAGTAAAACGATTGTTATCAAGGAAAATGACGATTTGGATATAAACGGTATTCTTGATCTGTCAACGGAAGCCGCTATGGATATTATCGATCGACTATATTCGGGTGATTTCCCCTTAGAGCCGGCGGATCCGAGAATGTGCCAATACTGCTCCTTTAATTCCACTTGCAGGATTCGTGATCGGGAAAGAATTGATGTTGAAGAAGAGGAAGAATAATTTCTTTCTAATACTGTTTCTGCAAGATGGTATACAGAACAGTATTTAATGCTTGCATTTCAAGCTCAGATTCCTTATCTATCATATTACACTCGGCAAAATGGAGATTGTATAATAAAAACCGGATATAAATATGAAATCTAATCATCAACTCGACAAAATAGCGATTTCGGTTCAATCGCATAAGCTATTGCAACAGCTCCTGACAGAAAATCCGAAATTAGAAGAAATAATGAGGGTTTCCCGTAATGAAACTGAGGCATTAATCGGTGTCAGACAGTGGGGACTTGCCGAATTAAAATTGAATCCTGAGGCCTTGACGTTCTATAACAATAAGAATTCTGTTCGTTCGGAATTCGAGAAATTGAAGTGGAAAGACTTTGCCGTTATTAGAATTCTCGATTATGTGGACAATGCCGGTCGAGAGTTTTCGGATTTAAACCTTCGCGGCGCCTCTGCCGTGAGCAATCCGATGAAATTAATTTGGCTTGCCGTGAATTTCGGTACAGGCGGTGCAAAGCCTGACTTCTTCCGTGATATGCTTCATCTATTCAGACAATTCAGCGGTGTTTCTACTCGCACAAAACCGACATTTGACGATCTTCAGGTATGGATGGAACGCTTCCCTTCCGGCTTGGACGAACGCATCGAACAACTTCACAAAGAGAACAAAGAACGTATTGTCAATATCATCATTGATAAAATTGATGCCGGCGAAATAACAGACTCTAAGTACTTTTTCGATCCTGATATGTCCTATGGACAGAAAGTTTTGCGCATTGTTGATTGGTGGGAAGATCATAAATTCCATCTTAGGTTCGCGGTACGCAACCCTAAGACACTCAATGAATATATGGGAGGGTCATTAGATCCTGATACAATGAAACGCCTGAACAGAGCTGAATCCATGGGGATACCATTTTTTATCAATCTTTACTATCTTTCCCTGATGCACGTCAGAAAACCGTATTTCGCAATCGGATCCGATCTCGCCATTCGAGATTATGTTATCTACAGTGACAAATTGCTTGAAGAATACGGGAATATCGTAGCCTGGGAAAAAGAAGATGTTGTTGAAGAAGGCAAACCAAATGCCGCAGGCTGGATACTTCCCGCTCATCACAATGTTCACAGAAGATACCCGGAAGTAGCAATTTTGATTCCTGATACAATTGGTCGTGCCTGTGGCGGACTCTGTGCTTCCTGCCAGCGTATGTATGACTTCCAGAGCGGTCACCTCAATTTCAATCTTTATAAACTCAAGCCTAAACAAACTTGGTCGGAGAAACTAAAAACACTGCTTGACTATTGGGAAAACGATTCACAATTGCGTGACATTCTTATCACAGGCGGTGATGCACTGATGAGTACTGATAAATCCTTGGAAAAAATGCTGGACGGCATTCTAGAAATGGCTAAGAAAAAAATCTTGGCCAACAAGAAGCGTCCCGAAGGAGAGAAATACGCTGAATTAGTACGAGTACGCCTCGGCACAAGACTGCCAATTTATTTACCGCAAAGAATTACTCCCGAATTGACCAAAATTCTCGCTGATTTCAAGGCAAAAGCTTCCGCGTTAGGCATTAAGCAATTCTTAATTCAAACGCATTATGAAACATCCATGGAAATTACACCGATGTCCAAACTCGCTGTCGAACGATTGATTTCTGCGGGTTGGACAGTGACAAATCAACATGTGTTCACCGCTGCGTCGTCTCGTAGAGGTCATACTGCCAAATTGCGTAAGGATCTCAATGAGATAGGTGTTTTGACTTATTACACTTTTTCTGTCAAAGGCTACACGGAAAACACTTATAATTTTGCGACAAACGAACGGGCGGTACAAGAACAGATTGAAGAAAAAGTTTTTGGAATAATTCCCAAACAATATCATCAAGACATCAGACAATTCCCCTTAAAGGCCGAGAATATGGTCGAAAACATTGAAGAATTACTTGAAAAATCTAAGCTTCCTTTCCTTGCGACAGATCGAAATGTACTCAATCTGCCGGGTGTCGGCAAAAGTTTGACGTTCAGAACAATAGGAATCACTCGCTACGGTCGCCGAATCTTGGAATTCGATCATGACGCAACTCGCAATCACAGCCCGATAATTCATAAAATGGGCAAAGTAATTATCGTTGAATCAAAATCAATCAGTGAATACATGGAGCAATTGGAGCAAATGGCTGAAGATATTAGCGAATATACAGATGTTTGGGGTTATTCCGCAGGCTCAACCGAACCGAGACAACCAATCTATGAATATCCTGAGTATGAATATATATCCACGAAAGAATATACTAACTTAGATATTGGAGAATAAGATTCTTTCTTCTGTTCCTTGTTGATATTAATTCCCTGTTGATGAGATTATCAGCAGGGAATATCTATTATACAGTACGAAGGATTAGCTATCTCAGCAAAACAGAACTGTCCCCGTAACTCAAGAACCTATAATCGTTTTCTAACGCTGCTTCATATATTTTTCGCCATAAATCATATCCGGCAAAAGTCGCGACAAGCAAGATCAATGTGCTTTTAGGCATATGATAATTTGTTATCAGCGTTTTAACTGTTTTGATGTCATAGCCCGGAACAATGAACAATTGCGTTTTACAATGAATCTCCCTGAGATTTTCCGAGTCTGCAAACCTCGCTAACGCCACGAAAGACTCGGCGCAACCGGGAAGTTTATCTTCAGATTCTGTTATGTTATAAGGCTCAAATTGAGATAATGTTAAGAATCCGTCCGTAATGGCAGCTTTCCCTTTCCTCAGGAGCAATTTCGCGCCAATCCAGTACATTGACTCAAGTGTGCGCAAAGATGTCGTTCCTGTGGCCGTCAGCCCTGAATTTGGATTGTTTTTGAAGAAGGAAGCGAAAGCTTTGATGTTCTCGGTTGAAACTGAGAATTGCTCAACGTGCATATTATGATCGCTGATGTCATCCCCTTCAATAGGTTTGAAAGTACCCGGTCCGACGTGAAGAGTCACGTTCAGAATTTCTGTTCCGTTTTCTTTAATTGCTGAAAGAACTTCCGGCGTGAAATGCAGCCCTGCCGTAGGCGCGGCAACCGATCCGTCGGCTTCGGCATATACTGTTTGATAACGCTCTTTGTCTTGCTCTTCAGCTTCTCGTTTGATATAAGGAGGTAATGGTATATTGCCGATAATATCAAGAATATCAGCAAAAGTTATATTCTTATCTTCATAACTAAATTCGACAAGAGCTTCATTGTCAATGCGTTCAACAATCATTGCTGTTAGTGATATATCTGCGTAGACTGTCTTATCGAGATTCAGAATCATACCGGGATTAAGATTTCTTCCTCCGACAAGACATTTCCATTTACAGGTATTTCTCGACAACATAGTAACCTGTGGATCGACCGACGGTGAAACAGGATCAACGCAGAGCAACTCCACCTTGCCGCCCGTAGGTTTCTTCATGAAGATTCGAGCCGCAATCACTTTTGTGCTGTTCAGAACGAGAATTGTATCTTTAGGGATAATTTCAGAAATATCATTAAATACTTTGTGATTAATTTCTCCTGTATTAACATCAGCAACAAGCAGTTTGCCTGAAGCTCGCTCTTCTAAGGGGTAATCGGCAATTTTTTCTTTGGGCAAATCATAAAAGTATTTGTCGAGATCAGTTTCGGGCATTTTGCCGGAGAGATTATTTTTAGTCATAGGGCGGGGATTCTGAATTGTTAGATTTGAACTGTGTTTATATCTCGCCTAAATTCATCGGATGACATTATTATTTTGTCTATAGTCATCCAATGAAAACACGCGATTATTTATCTTTTTCAT
Source organism: Candidatus Kapaibacterium sp. (assembly GCA_027858275.1). Taxonomy (GTDB): domain Bacteria; phylum Bacteroidota; class Ignavibacteria; order Kapaibacteriales; family UBA2268; genus JAQIDA01. The sequence continues at coordinate 22,789 of JAQIDA010000079.1, forward strand.
CCGATGACCGTGTATACGGTTAAAATGTCATCGGATGAATTTTTTAAGTCCTATATGAGACCTTACACACCCTTACCATGGCATGCTTTGTATTTTTTGCCGCTTCCGCAAGGACAAGGATCATTTCTTTTGACCTTTTGTTCGGTACGTTTGAAAGTCGCGACCGCAGTTTGAGCGTTGGTCTCAGGGGCTTGCGCTTCAGGTGCTTGAGGAGCACCTGACATAAACGCCGGATTCTCTGAAGGATGTTGGAATTGCATTTGCTGTGGCTGACGCCTTCTTGAAGCCGGCAAATCTTCTTGTCCGGATCTGTCAACGACTCTCGGGAAATATTTGAACGCGAAAGTAGTAGTTTCGTTGTTGATTTCTCCGACTAATTCTACGAAATGACGATATGCTTCGCCCTTATATTCCAAAATTGGATTTTTCTGACCGTAAGAACGCAGATGGATACCCTCTTTTATATCGTCCATCAATCTCAAGTGGTCGCGCCATTTCTCATCAATAGTTTCAAGTACGGCAATTCGCTCAAGCTTTGCCATGAATTCAACTCCGAGCATTTCTTCTTTACGTTCATAGAATTTTGTAGCTGTGGCAAGCACTATTTCAACTGCCTTTGACTTACCCAGTTTATCAAAATCATCTGTAGCAAAATCAACCTCGCATAACAATTTAGAACGTACCTCATTTTTGAATGCTGTCATATCGTTTGTCGGCGAGTAATCTTCATACCACTGATCTGCCATATCTTCTACATATTCATAGATTTCGCCTTTCAAACGTTCTCCGCGGAGAGCCTGACGGCGTCGGGCGTATATAACCGTTCTCTGCTGATTCATAACATCATCATATTCGAGCAAACGTTTACGAACTCCAAAGTTGTTTTCTTCAACTTTTTTCTGAGCGCGCTCAACAGATTTCGTAATCATTGAATGCTGAATTGGTTCGCCTTCGGGGATCTTTAATCTACTCATAACTCCCGCCATTCGTTCGCCTCCGAAAAGACGCATCAATCTGTCTTCAAGAGATATAAAGAATATTGATGAACCGGGGTCACCCTGACGACCTGCGCGACCTCTGAGCTGTCTGTCAATACGACGTGAATCGTGACGTTCCGAACCGAGAATAGCGAGCCCGCCGTTTTTCTTGACTTCGTGATCTAACTTGATATCCGTACCGCGACCTGCCATGTTTGTTGCAATTGTAACAGCGCCTTTTCTGCCGGCGGAGGAAACAATATCAGCTTCTTTTTCGTGCTGCTTGGCGTTCAAAACATTATGCTTGATTCCGCGACGTTTCATCATTTTGCTGAGCAATTCTGATGTTTCGACCGTAGCTGTACCGACAAGACTCGCGCGTCCCGCTTTGAGAATTTCTTCCACTTCATCAACAACCGCGTTAAATTTTTCGCGTTTGGTCTTATAAATCAAATCTTCCATATCATCGCGAACTATAGGTCTGTTCGGCGGGATAACAAGTGTTTCCAATTTATAGATTTTTTCAAATTCAGAGGCTTCTGTTTCTGCCGTTCCGGTCATGCCGGCGAGTTTGTTATATAAACGGAAATAATTCTGCAAAGTAATTGTAGCGAAGGTCTGAGTGTCTTTTTCAACTTTCACATGTTCTTTAGCTTCTATGGCTTGATGTAATCCTTCTGAGTATCTTCTGCCGTCGAGAATACGACCTGTATGCTCATCAACAATCATTATTTTTTTGTCTTGGATGACATATTCAATATCTTTTTCGTAGAGAGAATGAGCGCGAAGAAGTTGAGATATAGTATGAATCCTGTCGCTTCTTTCGGAAAAGACTCTGTGGATTTCATTTTTTTTAGTTTGTTTTTCCTCTTCAGGCATGTTTGAATCACCTTCGATTTCGCTAAGCTGAGCGGCGATGTCGGGGATAACAAACATTTCGGCTTCTTCCTGAGCTGATGCGAGCAGTTCGCGTCCTTTGTCGGATATATCTACTCCGTGATTTTTTTCGTCTATTGTATAATACAGACCTTCGTCTATTTCATTCATTCGTCGACCTTGGTCGCGGAGATATTCGAGTTCGGTATCTTTGAGCAACTTCTGATTGGAAGGTTCCTGCAAAAGTTTTGCGAGTCTTTTATGTTTCGGAAGACCGCGATTCGATCTCAATATTTTCACGCCTGCTTCGGCAACTGATTCTTTATCATCTATGTCTTCTAACAACTTAGGGACATCGGCTAAAAAAGTATTAACCAATCTATTTTGATTCTGCACAAGTTTTAGGACTCGCGGATTGAGTTCGTCAAATCTTTGATCTGATTGTCCGACCGGACCGGAGATAATCAACGGTGTTCTGGCTTCATCGACTAATACGGAGTCAACCTCATCGACTATCGCGAACCAATGTTCTCGCTGAACCATTTGATCAGCTTCGACAACCATATTGTCGCGGAGATAATCAAAACCGAATTCATTGTTGGTTCCGTATGATATATCCATGTTATAGATTTTTTTGCGGCGATCATGATCAATATTGGACTGAATTGCCCCAACGCTCATACCGAGGAAATCAAAGACAGGGGACATCCACTCGGAATCACGTTTTGCTAAATAATCATTGACCGTTACCAGGTGAACGCCTTTGCTCGGCAGAGCATTCAAATACATAGGCATAACAGCAACCAAAGTCTTACCTTCACCCGTTGCCATTTCTGAAATTTTACCGCGATGCAAAGATACCGCGCCAATCATCTGCACATCGTAGGGAATCATTTCCCATAAAGCAGGCTGTCCTGCATATTCATATCTGTGCATACTTTCAGCCAATCGCTTGCAGGTCTGCTTGACCACAGCGAAAGCTTCAGGCATTATATCTTCTAAAACATCTTCTATTTCTTCGAATATTTCTTTTTTTAGTTTCTTTATTCTGTCGTTAAGGTCTTGAATTTCATCAGCATCAAGCGACTCGCTTTTAAGTTTCTCGCGAATTTCGATTTTTTCTTCTTCAAGTTCCTTGGTATGATCCTTAATGATTTCCCTGAATTCAACTGTCTTGGCTTTGAGTTCATCATCCGTCAGTGATTCCAACTTTTTATAATGGACATCAATCTCATCGACAATCGGTTGCATACTTTTAACAATTTTATCATGCCTCGACCCGAAAAATTTTCCTAATAGATTTCCAATCATTTGATTTTATCTTGGATATATGTATAAATATTATGTTTCAACTTAACCATGCTTAGGACGTAAAAACAGGTTTTCTGTTTTAGTAAACAGTAAATTAACATTTAATTATGAAGTATCCCAAACTATCGACCTGAAATTTGATATTATGTTTGCATTCAATCTTATATTTTGCTTAATTTGTGTGAAACACAATTGATTAAACGAGATCAAAACATGAAATATCTAAATGAAGAAGATAATTTTTTGGCAATCGAAGACAAGCACTCGAATTACCAAGATGCCAATATAGTCATCCTCCCCGCTCCCTACGAACATACCGTCAGTTACGGCGGAGGAACGAACAAAGGTCCGGAAGGAATAATCAACGCAAGCGCTTATGTAGAATTTTATGATAATGAATTCGACAGAGAACTCTGTTTTGATAAGGGTATATGCACATTGGAGTCGATTGAATACGGAGATGCTGTGGATAAAGCAGCCTTGGATATTCTTGAAATCAAAGTCAGTCAATTGCTCAATGACAATAAATTTGTTGTAACTCTGGGCGGTGAACATACAATTTCTACAGCCCCGATAGCGGCACATCTCAAAAAGTATCCGAATATGAGCGTATTACAATTCGACGCTCATTCCGATTTGAGGGAGACTTATGAAGACAGCCCCTATTCTCACGCCTGTATCATGGCACGAGTTGCTGAATTTCTGCCATACAAAAAAATTACTCAAGTCGGGATTCGAGCTTTATGCATTGAAGAATCTGTCGTGATTAAGAAAGAAAATATAAATACTTTTTTCGCGAGCGCGATCAGAACAGGCCGGCAGGGGAATAATTGGCAAAAAGCAGTTTGCGATACTTTGGCGGATGAAGTATATATTACTTTTGATGTTGATTATTTCGATCCATCAATTATGCCGTCGACAGGGACTCCGGAACCTGACGGTTTTCTATATAACGAGACTCTGGATGTTTTCAGAGAAATGATCAAAGCCGGGAAAAAGATTGTTGGCTTTGATATAGTGGAATCAGCTCCGGTTGTAGGAGTTACTCATCCGGAAATGACTGTGGCAAGGCTGCTTTATAAGATGTTGAACTTTGCGTTTTATGAGGCTAAGAAATAAGTATTTACATACTCAAAACTCATTCGATATTTATTTTTTTGCCGAGAAATTTTGGTTTTTGGTCAATAATGTAAAGATCCAAAAAAACTTTAACTCTTGCAAAATACTCTCTCATTTGAATGCTTTTACCAAGATAAGAATCTATGTCATCGGCATTATACCCTATGACATCGGCACCTTTGTTTTGTGCAATGTATATAGCTCTTTCATTTTGAAATTTCTGGGAAATAACCGTAAATCTATTCTGCCCGAATACTTTCATACATCTGATTACAGAGTCAAATGTCCGGAATCCTGCATAATCCAAGTAAATTTTGTCTTCAGGAACGCCAAGATTTAGCAGAGCTTTCTTCATATCGCGAGGCTCGTTATAATATGAAAGAGAATTGTCGCCGCTCACGATTATATAATCAATTTTCCCTGCCTCAAACAATGTAGCAGCTGCGTTTATACGGTTATAAAAAAACGGATTGGCATAATCTCCGACAAGATATTTTGATGTTCCGAGAACTAAGCCTACTCTGTTATACGGAATATTCTTAACATCATCATACACATCCTGAGCCGATGATGATTCAATGCTGTAGTCAATAATTAAAATGGCAATTAACAAAAAAAGTCCTGCGGCACTTATGCCGATCAGGACTCTTTTGATAATATGTTTGAAATTAATCACTCTGCATTTTGCACATCTTTATTGAACATGTGTTTATTAAAACTAAACTTCAACTTCCAGACCAAAAAAATTGCTTCGTAAATTATATGATTATTCATTTTTGAAACTCCGCTGCGACGATCAATGAAAATAATCGGGACTTCTTTCACTCTCGCTCCGCTTTTCCACATTCGGTAATTCATTTCAATTTGGAAACCGTATCCGTTGGATTTGATCGTTTTCAAGTTAATTTTTCTCAAAGCATCAGCCCTAAAACATTTGAATCCGCCGGTTGCATCTTTTACGGGCATTCCGGTGATTATCCTCGTATATAAATTTGCGCCATAGCTTAGGATCAACCTACTCAGAGGCCAATTAACCACATTTACTCCCTCGGAATAACGAGAACCGATTATTAGATCATTGTTCTCAATTTCTTTCAAAAATCTGGACAGGTCTTCGGGATTGTGCGAAAAATCAGCATCCATTTCGCAAATATATTCAAAGCCTCGCTCCAGAGCATAAGCGAATCCCTCACAATAGGCCGTGCCAAGTCCCATTTTTCCCGCTCTCAGAATCAGATGAAGTCGATCGTTAGACTCCATCATTACTTTTACGACATCTGCCGTGCCGTCGGGAGAATTATCATCGACTATCAAGACATGAATTCCGTCAACGGCTTTCTGCACTGCTTCAATAATATTCGCAATATTATCAAGTTCATTATAAGTAGGTATTACAACTATATTTTTCATATTTTCTTATCTTTCATAAACAAATCATGCTTCATAAAAAATCCGTATACTTACGTTTGTCCGTGACCTTTTAAAACTAAAAACACTGTTCTTACGATTATTTCTATATCAAGTTTCAAAGACATATTTTCTATATAGAAAAAGTCGTCTTTCAAACGATTTTCAATTTCTTCTTTAGATTCTACATAAGTTGTATATTTGACTTGCCACCATCCGGTAATCCCCGGGCGCACAACGAGTCTGCGCTTATAGTAGGGGATCATTTCGCTAAATTTATCTACGAATACAGGGCGTTCCGGCCGCGGCCCGACCAAGCTCATCTCCCCAATCAATACATTTAGAAATTGCGGGACTTCATCAAGATGCGAACTACGTAAAAACTTACCGAATTTAGTTACTCTTGTATCATTTACGGATGTCCAACGAGGACCGCCTTTTTCAGCATCCTGCTTCATAGACCGATATTTGAACATCATAAACAGCCTACCGTTTTTTCCGACTCTTTCTTGCTTGTAGAACACCGGTCCGGGCGAATCTAATTTGACTATTATCGCCAAAAGAAGCCAAACAGGTGAACCAAGAATTAAGACCAATGCGCTGAATACAACATCCAATACTTTTTTCAAAGCTTCCTGCCATGTTTTAAGTAATTGAGTATTGACTTCAATTAAAGGTATCCCGTATAAATGCAGTGTGCGAACTCTGCCGGTGAAATAATCGTAGAGATCAGGAATTATTTTTACACCAATATTTCTTTCGGCGCATTTCGAAACTACGTCTAATAAAATGCCGTGATCATCACTCTCGAGCGAGATCAGAACTTCTGAAGGCCTTAAATCGTCCATTGTTTTTTCTAATGAATCGGACATTAACAAACATTCAACGCCCATATTTTCATAGTATTTTTTTTCTTCTTCATATTGTTTGGAACTGTCACATTTCAATGAAACAGATACTGTTTTATATCCCCAATTCGTTGCTTTTATTATAGATGAATGTAGTTCCCTGACTTTAAGCGGCGAACCGACTATCATTGCCGGTATCACATACAATCCTCTTTTTCGCAAGGCAGTATGAGTTTTTCGAGCGATATATCTGCCGGTACTCACAACAACCCCAAACACCGCAAGGAAAATCATAAATAAGCCGCGAGTATCAATCTGACCTTCATCAAGAAATATGATGAATATCAGGAAAAAACTTCCAAAAAACGCCACTTTGAAAACTGTGTAGAGTTCGTCAAAAGGCGATCTGATATACCAATTCTTATACATACCGGCTAAACCGAGTATCATCAACCAATAGACAACAAAGACTGACCCCGTAAGGATTACCTGTGATATTTCTATATAAGGAGCAGTTTCGAACCAACCGGAAATAAATCTGATATAATATAACAGCATGTAGCTGAGGGAAACTGAAATTACATCAGCACAAAATTGAAGTAAATTCGGTGACAATTTAGCTCTGATATTATTTCTTGATATAATTTTATTATTGTTTTTATTCATAAAGAAGCAAGGAAATTTATACTATTGATTGAACAAATATCCACTACCGTAATATAGCAAATTTATGGATAATTACATAAAGTCAAATTGATTCCGGCAAAATATTTTCTTTTGATAATTCACTTCCCAACCATGCGGAATTTTGCTTGCGAGCGATAAACCTGAAAATACCGAGTAAAAAGCCAATATTCATTGATAAAAAGAATACCAGTATTCTGAACGGGAACAGATTTATTTTCATTTTTTCGAGAATCCAACCAATCAACCCGCCTCCGTACAAAACAGCCTGACCGATCATTACTTTATCATATATCATAGATTCTTCGGGCAGTAATATAGCTCCGAGCAAAATACCGATTAACATAATCGGTGCCGACCATCTTAATATTTTATGAGTATACAAAGCGAAGGACATCCATGCGTATCCTTTTTTGAAGGGGATAAAAACATCTCTCACTTCCCATACTGCGGACAAACCACCTGCGGCAAGACGAATTCGGCGACCGAGCTCATCACCGAGTGATTTTTCTCTTACTTCTGTTACGATCGCATCAGGGACAAATATTACGCGCTTCTTTTTATATGAAGTAATCAAAATTCTGTATAAGTCATCACAGACTCTGTCATTCGGCAAAGGCTGATACAATTCTGTTTTGATTCCGTACAATGTGCCGAGGCTGTTGACAGTGGATGAAACACTGCTCTCCCAAATACGAATATATGTCTCAAGTTTTTGATATAAGGATTCGCCTTTAACTCCGGCGTTTTCATCTTCCGGATCGACAACAATTTTAACGGCAGCCATAGCAGCGCCGACTTCTGTATCAGAAAGTTGCTCTGTCAATTTCGAAATTGTTCCGTTTTGGATTCGTAAGTCCGCGTCCATATAAAACAACAAAGGTGTTTCTACTTTTTCGGCGAGAATATTAAGGATTCTGTTCTTGCCTGAGCGAGGCAGGTCATATACTTCGAGAGAATCATATTTCGTCTTGAGTTCGTTCAAGATATTAATCGTATTATCATCAGAGCCGTCTGAACCGACAATCACCCGGATTAATTCATTCGGATATTCTGAATTGTATATTGATGCAACAGCATCGCTGATTAATTTTTCTTCGTTATAAGCAGATATCAGAATACTAATTCCCGGTCGGTACTCTTCTGCTGTCTCGACTTTTTTCTTGAAAAACCGTGATATAATAAATAGAGCAATCGGGTACAGAACAAAAGCATTCAGAAGATTGCCGAAGCTGGAGAATATTAATATTTCTATCCAAAAAGTATATGTCATAATTCAATTCGTTAATTTCTAAAAGTCCTCGAAAGCCAGTTTGAAACGAAATCCGTGTGTAATTATCTCATTTGTTGATCTGAATAAATACATGGCATGAAGATTAAATCCTCTGGCTAATTCCTTGCCCGCAGACAATTGGAATCTGTAAACATCATTTCTGATTCCGTCCAAAAAAGTAACTCTGTATGAGTCGCGTTCGATCATCATCACTTTTGAAGGATCGCCGCCCACATTTACATAATTACCGTCTTCGTCATAATAATTATCACCGTGACGGCTGTATGAGAATTTCATTTTTATGGGATACCTCCACCCCGTCCATATATTGGCGGAGACAGATATTTCATCTGAATTAGGAAGCAAATATGAACCGACTAATAATTCATCATTAGTCATGGCATTGAGTGAATCGAAATGTGTGAATGTATACGGCTCTACTCGCGCGTATTCAACAGCAATATCCGTATTGAAAGGCAGTGCGTAGATCGCGCCGATATTCCATGCTGTTTTATTAGACCAGTACCCTGTTCCGATCTCATCAATTTTTATATCATCCAAAAAGAACGATCCTTTGAGCTGTAAACCGTCAAAAGGTCGTATTGTAGCGTCTAAGCCCATCATTGAGTTGTCTCTGTCATGGAGAGCATGTTCCAATGATTTGAAAAAACTCAGTGGGTTTAAATAGGCAAAGTCTACCGGTCTTTTCGTATAGACAAGACCTTCCCAAAAGGCTATTTCTCCCCATGCGGGTCTGACGGCAAAACGATGTGTCACAAGATATTTTGTAGGTATGTAGGCATTGAAACCAACATTCAAAGTGTCTCTGTCCACGGCAAGCAATCCGGCATGAGTGAAACGATATTCAAAAGTCTTGAATTTCGCTCCTACACTTATAGCATCTGACGGAGGAGAGTTGTCTGATACAAACATTCTGTGGTTGATCCCGGCTCCGACAAGTTTCGATTCACGCCCGACAATGGCATAAAACCAATCATAATCAAATCGAACATGTGATTCAGAAAAATCAAAATCGCTTCCGAGATCGGCAAATTTAACATTTTGCCTCAAATTTCTGATTTCTTCCAGAGCCAAAAGTGTTTCACCGCCGGCGATAACGCCGTTGGTCGCACTTATATAATAACCTAAATGATCGGCCAGTGTTCCGAACATTCTTATTCCGAGATTTGCCGTCTGAACATTTCTATTCCCCTCGTCAGTCAATTGAGTTATGCTTTCAATTGAGCCGAGAGTCGAGAAATTCACATTGTATTTGTCAGTTTTATATCGATAGATAAATTTTTCGTCATCGGAAAACATTCTTCCGGACAGAACTTGATTGCTGTCACTCGCACTGTAAATCACAACCGCGTTCTTACGATTTAGAATCTCGAATTCCGTCTCGAATTTCATCAATGTGCTTAATTCCGCCTCAGACAGAGTTTTATCTTTGCCGATAGTCTCTAGGGCGGACACAATTTCTTTTCTCTGCAATGGGAGTGCGGATAAAGAAAAATGCTCCAACAATCCTTTAGATTCGGCTCGCAGCAGGAACGAATAAACAGGATGAGTTATCGGGACGTGTTCGACCTGCGCTTTCGCCTGAACGGTTAAGAACAAAACAGCCGATATTATCAGTAAGAATGCTTTAGTTTTTGTCATAATTATTTTATTATTATTATAATTATTTAGAGAAAACTGTCATCAGCACATTGATTAGGATCGCCGTTGAACCAAGTATACCGGCTATAACACCCCAAGTTTGGACTTCAATTCCCGGTGGAATATCTGCCGGTCGGGGTACATATATTTCATCTCCGTCGAAGACGAAAGCACCGTCTTCGCCATTGATCCACACTTGCGTTTTACCTCTGATAATTCGCGCTCTGTCTTGCTTTGCCGCTTCAGTATATCCGCCGGCTTGTTCAATGTACCAATCCATTGTCTTATTTTTTACAAAAGGAATGTAGCCCGGTTGGTTGACTTGTCCGAAGATATAAACATATCCCGGACCGGAAGGCAAAACAATCATGTCATTATCTCGTAGAACCACATTGTTATGTTTTGATTCATATTCAACAGTTCCGTAGAGTTTGCGGAAATCGCATGAAACCCAAGGCTTTTTGATCTGAATATCTATATTGAACCTTGTTGAATCATCGAGGGTCAAATTACTGTATTGCAATTTTTTGAAATATTCTTGTTTGGAGTTATAGCTTGAGAGAGAGTTGTCTTCGCGGCGCATCACATAAGCCAGAGGCAAGTATGCTTTATCTGTCATCCCACCTGCCATTTCGATAATTTCTTTAACTCGTGTCACACCCGGTTTGATAATATAAACACCCGGAGCGCCGACTTCGCCGGTGACGGATACTTTACCGTAAGATACAGATTTTACGACTTTGCTTTTGCCGATGATTATTGAACTGCCCGGCAAAAGATCGTAATCTTCGCCGATAATATTTAAATCTTCGTCAATTTTCAATACTATTTTAGGTTGGTCAAGAGTGAGGATCAGATTTACGTTATCTAAATCAGCATTTTGAGTCAAAGCCAAGCCAAGTCTCAGCAACATTGAAGCTTTATCGCCTTTTTTGAACGGAAGAACCGCGGGACGATAGACTTGCCCCGAAATCGAGATGACGGAATAATCATTGGCTTCATAAGGAATATATATTTCGTCGCCTTCGCGAACGTAAATGTCTCCGTCGTGTGTTTCGCTCACTGAACCTTTTTCAATGTCGACTATCTCTGAGGTTCCGTCGCGATGATGGACAAGAATGTTTCTTGATGCATAGTCCATTGTACCTGACAAGCCGCTGCCGGCAAACATCTTTTCACTGTCCTGAATTTCTTCCTGCTGTTTCAACAAAGCAGGCATTTGCTGCATGGCTGTTTGAGTTGTATTTCTTTCTTGATTGGATAATTGCAATGCAGTAGATACCCTGTATGAAGCAGGGCAATTATATACACCGGGCAATCTGACATTCCCGCGAATTTTTATCATCACTGTTCTTGCTTTATACAAAGTTATATAAACTTCCGCACCGGAGTTTTTGTCAGTAATCGCTGATTTGATTGATTCAGTAGCTTCGGCGAGGGTTTTTCCTTTGAGAGAAAGTATACCGACTCTCGGAATCATTACGGAGATATCCGGAGTAACAACGATGGGGTTACTTGTGTTAAGCTGCGACATATCCTGAATTGCGATGACATCGCCGGGACCGATATAGTATTTTTCCGGAACTACTACGTTCCCTACCGGCATGGCGTCAGCTCTTATCAATTTTTGGCTGCTTGCGGCGGAACTGAGTTCGTTTTGGAACATTTTGTCAGAATCAATAGCGGAAAATCCCTTATCCTGACTGTAGGAGCTGTTAGTAAAAACTATGAAGAGAACTAAAAATGTTGCTTTTGAAAATAAAGACATAAAACCTACCTCAACGCCTCATTATTAAAAACTGAATTTCCGACAAACAGTAATCTGCAAATTTAACAAGATAATCATGGAAATTTGCTCAAAAAATATTGTAAGAATCAATCGGAACGACGATATGCCGCGGCAATTATTATTGTAATGGTTTTCAGCTGTTGATTATCCGGAGCAAGGGTTCAAGCTCCCTTGTTAATAATCATTTAATACACGGTTTTATCAGTCTTCTCGGACCATTCTCGGAATACATCCAATGCGGTATCCCGCTTAATCTGCGTGGCTTTGATTGTTCTTTCCTCAATCGGCTTAACAATTTCAGCTTTAATAAAACTGTCATCAAATCCTGCAGCTGAAGCATCATTAGCAGTTGTGGCATAATAATAATTATCAATTCTTGACCAATAAATCGCGCTGAGGCACATAGGGCAAGGTTCACAACTGGTATAGAGCGTACAACCTTTGAGACTGAAAGTATTGAGATTTGCGCATGCGTCACGGATTGCGTTTAGTTCGGCATGAGCTGTAGGATCGTTATTAACAGTAACAGAATTCACACCTCTGCCAACTATCTTTCCGTCTTTTACAACAACTGCCCCAAAAGGGCCGCCGCCGGTTTTAATGCTTTCGGAAGCAGCGGCGATTGCTGCTTTTATATGTTTTTCGTTATTGTTTTCCATAGCAAAACACAGATGATTTTTTACAAAGGCTGAGTTATATATTTATCCAACCCCGAACCGCCCGTTTTTGTCTGAGCATTCTTGATATAGGGATCATTGAGTCTTTGCACGTACTTCCCGATTATATCAAATTCAAGATTTACTTCCGAACCGGTTCGCGCTTCGGCGAGTGTCGTCATTTTCCATGTATGTGGGATAACAGCAACCGTGAACATGTCGGTTTCACAATCGGATATTGTCAAACTAATTCCGTTGATACAGATTGAGCCGCGCGGAACGATTAAACCGGCAAATTCAGCAGGTATCTTTATTGTCAAAAGTTTTCCTGTTGATTCGTTACGTATATTAATCAATCTCCCCGGACAATCCACATGTCCTTGTACCAAATGACCGCCAAGTCTGTCGCCCAACTTCGCTGCGCGTTCTAAGTTGAGATTCATCCCAACCCTAAAACTCGCAAAAGTAGTTTTTCGGATAGTTTCTTCCACAGCCTCCACGTCGAAACTGTCCGCTGTATGAGCAATAACTGTTTGGCAAACTCCGTTCAAGGCAACGGAATCATCAACTTTAATGTCTTCAAGCACATTGTCGGCACTGACAGTAATGCGCATTGCGCCGCCTAATGGCTTTATCGCTCTGATTTTTCCGATTTCTTCAATTAATCCGGTAAACATAATCTTTGTATTTAAAATTGAACATTATATTTGTTTTGCAGAATTCTGTCCTCAATCCTTAATCTTCTTTCAACACTTCTTTCAACTCAATCTTGCGTCTGTCCATGTTGACATGATGAATTTTGACTGTTACTCTGTCGCCGAAGTTAAATATCCGTTTATTTCTTCTACCGCGGAGTCTGAAGTATTTTTCGTCAAAAATATAATAATCATCCGATATATCTTTGATGTGCAAGAGACCTTCGACGTGTATTTCATCCATTGTTATAAAGAGTCCGAAATCTGTTACTCCTGAGACCGTTCCCTCGAAAACTTTGCCTAGATAGGCATTGGCGAGAACTGTCTGAGCTATACGAATCGAAGTCCTTTCCGCCTGCATTGAAACGCGTTCGCGATCTGTGCAATGTGCGGCAGATTCTTCTAATTGAAGACTCAGAACTCGGATTTTCTTTGCCGGTGGAATGTCTTTGGCATATTGCTTTAACATTCTGTGAACCAACAAATCAGGATATCTTCTGATTGGCGAAGTGAAATGCGAATAATCTTTAAAACCGAGTCCGTAATGACCGATATTGGTTGCGGAATATTCAGCTTTTGACATAGTCCTGAGTAATAATTGATTAACAGCTGATTTAATCGGACTGTCTTTGAAAGCTCGGAGCATTTCATTAATCGATTTAGACGATTTGCCTTTTAGCCTGATTTTGGGCTCAAAAACACGTATGAACTCAAACACTTCCGCCAATTTATCCGCTTGAGGATCATCATGTACACGATAGACAAAAGGCAAAGGCGGATATATGTTCTTGCTTTTTGATATATTTTTAATATGCTCGGCGACAGTTTTATTGGCTGCTAACATGCACTCTTCAACCAATTTGTTGGAATCTTTAGATTCTCTCAGCTGAGCTTCAACGGGTTTATTGTCCTCATCCAAAATGAACTTAACTTCAGTTGTATTAAAATCCACTCCGCCTTTTTTGAATCGTTGTTTCCTCAACATTTTAGTTAATTCATACAATCCGTTCAGCAATTTCGAAAATTTGTTCTTTTTCCCTTCGAGAATTTCCTGAACTTCTCTGTAGGTGAATCGCTTTTTGCTCTTAATTATTGATTCTTCGATTGAGTAATCAACTAATTCGCCCTCACGATCAATTTCCATAAATACAGTAAAAGTAAGACGCAATCTGTTGGGTTTTAGAGAACAGAGTTCATTGGACAATTTTTCGGGTAACATCGGCAGAACACGATCCACAAGATAAGTGCTGTTGCCGCGCAACAAAGCCTCTTTGTCCAATGCGGATTTAGGAGTTACAAACGCGCTGACGTCAGCAATATGTACGCCGAGATAGTAATTTCCGTTTTCAAGAATTTTTAGTGAAAGCGCATCGTCAAAATCTCTTGCGTCATCAGGATCGATCGTTACAATATCTTCTTTTCGGAGATCTGTTCTGTGCTTCAACAAATCTTTAACGTCGGGCATTTCAATCTTTTTAGCTTCGGCATTAACATCGGACGGAAAATCAACAGCCAATCCAAACTCTTCGATAACACTTTCAAATTCTTCCGTAAGATCGTCAGCTTTGGAAACGACTTCTATAATTTCAGCATGGGGGCTTTTTTGAGGATCATCCCAAAAGAGAATTTTTGCGACAACCTTATCGCCGTTCTCTGCGCCCATCAGCTTCTTAGGATGGATCAGAAAATCAACATAATAGTTTTTGTCATCCGGTATAAAGAATATATAATCACCGTCTAAATCAATCACTCCTTTTAGCTCGGCATGATTGCGATGAAGGATTTCGTCTACTGCGCCTTTTTTCTTGCTACTCTTATTTTTGCTGATAATCTCAACTTTGACGCTGTCGCCCGGCAAACCGGTGTTAAGATATCTTTGTTTGATACTGATTTTAGTGTCAGGGAATCTCTCAGAAAGCACATATCCGTTAGAGTTATGAAAGAGTAACTCGCCGACAATGGAGTTATCCGTTTCGGGATATTCCATTATATAGCGTCTTCTGCTCGATTTTGACATCTGCTTTGATTGCACCATTTCATTCAATACTTCTTTGAGTAAATCAAACTCAGGCGAATCCGAACGAATGTTCAAGTTTTTCGCAATGACATTCAGTTGCATTGCATCATGCATGCCTATATACATCTTGATGATTTGTTTTTTTAAATCTTCTTTTGCGGGAAAAGTCATAATATTTTTCAATAATAGTTAAAAATAGATCATTCGTACTTTTGACAAATGATAACAAATATACAACAATTTTTCAATCATAGATTAGTATGTTTTTGATTTGATTATGATTTGCGGAAAAGCTAAACAAATGAAAAAGCCGGAATAATCTTAAGATTATTCCGACTGTCGCAGAAAGACAGGGATTCGAACCCTGGGTACCTTGCGGTACACACGCTTTCCAGGCGTGCCAGTTAAACCACTCCTGCACCTTTCTTTATTCAAGAAACACAATTTATGAGTTATTGCTGTAACATACAAGAAAAATAATATGATGACAATTGCTGCGACACAAATCTTTCAGTCGCCGAATTGATTTTTTTTGATTAATTTTGGTCTCGAATGATTTTTTAATAATTGCTAATGTATATCCTATGGATTTATCTCGCAGACAATTTTTGTCTCTTGCCGCGGCAGGATTCGTTTTCGGAAAGACAGCTTTAAAAGCTGCTGAGTTCGATTTGCAAGATGAATTATTCATGCCGAAAGATTCCGGGAAGAACCTCCCAATTTTCCCGCCCGCTTTAAACGCGAATGATACTATAGCCCTTACAGCACCTGCCAGTCATACAAGTATATGGGAAACCCGACAATGTGTTCGCCATTTTCGTAAGCTCGGCTACAATGTAGAAATTGGAAAAACGATTACTAACAGACAAAAACAATATACATACCTCTCTGCTTCTGACGATGAGCGGGCTGCGGAATTCATGCACTATATTCAGCGCAAGGATGTGAAGTTTATTCTCAGTGGACGAGGCGGTTACGGTGTGATGCGTATTCTGGATAAATTAGACTTTGATATAATTAAACAAAATCCAAAGATTATCATTGGTTACAGTGATATTACAGCTCTGCTAAACGCGATCTATCAGAAAACCGGAATTATTACTTTCCACGGCCCGGTGGGAGTCTCAACTTTCAATAACTTTAGCACGGGTTATTTGAATAAAGTGATAAAAAAAACAGATAACTTTTCTCCTATTACATTTGCTCCTAAGAACGCCAAAACAATTGTAGGCGGCACAGCGGAAGGACGTCTTGTCGGCGGAAACTTAACTTTGATTGCTTCAACAATAGGCACAGACTTCCAAGTGGATTGCGATGACAAGATACTATTCTTTGAAGAAGTCTCAGAAGAGCCTTATAAATTTGACAAAATGCTTACACAAATGTATCTCGCAGGAATGTTTGAACATTGTCGAGGCGTAGCAATTGGATATATTAAAAATCTAAACCGTGCGCACAACTTCTTCCCCGGCCATTCATTTACTGTGAAGCAAGTACTGGAAAGACGTTTTAAAAGCTTAAACATCCCCACTATTGTCGGATTCTCATTCGGACATCTAAAAAACAATATCACCATCCCTATTGGTGTCAATGCAAAACTCGATGCAGACAAGA
Organism: Candidatus Kapaibacterium sp.; assembly: GCA_027858275.1. Lineage (GTDB taxonomy): Bacteria > Bacteroidota > Ignavibacteria > Kapaibacteriales > UBA2268 > JAQIDA01. Next base: position 39,717 of record JAQIDA010000079.1, read on the forward strand.
AAATTTTAACTCTGCTCGAATCTGCAGTCGTTTAATCTAATTTCGAGATTTCATTATCTATGATTGTTTTATTTTTAGCAACAATCATAGTTTTAATTAATCGAAATTATCCTTATTTTGGCTTATAGAATAATTGAAACAATCTTAGATTCACTAAAAAAGAGAATATTATGCAAGAAGAGATACTCAAACTTTATGAGAACAACTCATCACTTTCAGAAAAAGAAATTCAGGAATTGTTGCACGATTTTACTTTGGGCTTAAATAAGGGCGACATCCGCTCTGCTGAGCCTGACGGCAATGGTGGATGGCAGGTTAATACATGGGTAAAAAAAGGCATTTTGCTGATGTTCAAACACAGCACAATGACTGATATGACTGACGGCAAAGCTCAATTTTTTGACAAATCAACACTGCCGGTTCATCCGTTTTCAATTGAAGATAATATCAGAATAGTGCCGGGCGGATCATCTGTCAGAACCGGTTGCTATGTCGCTCCCGGAGTAATCTGCATGCCGCCGATGTACATTAATATCGGCTCTTATACTGATGAAGGAACTATGATTGATTCTCATGCTCTGGTCGGTACTTGTGCTCAACTCGGCAAACGGATTCACTTAAGCGCAGCCTCTCAAATTGGCGGTGTTCTGGAGCCTATGGGAGCTCGTCCCGTTATTGTCGAAGACGACGTTATGATCGGCGGAAACTGCGGGGTTTACGAAGGGACTATGATTCGTAAAAGAGCTGTTCTCGGTTCGGGAGTAATTCTAACGGCCTCAACAAAAGTCTTTGATTTGGTGAATGAAAGAGTGCTGAAAGCCACACAGGACAATCCACTTGAAATTCCTGAAAACGCTGTTGTTGTGCCGGGTTCACGCAAACTGAGCACTGACTTTGGTATTGCTAACGGACTGTCTATCGCAAGTCCGCTTATCATCAAATACAGGGATGATAAGACAGACGCCCGAACGGCACTCGAAGATACTTTAAGATAATTATTCATCAAAAGAAATTAAAAATGAGCGAAGATATTGTAATCAAAAATATACGAAAATCAAAGCTGTTTATAGCTGTTGCAAACATCCTGACAAGCATCTGCTTTTGGCTTGTATACTCTATTACAGATGAAACTCTGTATGCAGTTGTCAGCTCTATACTCTTCCTAAGTTCAGTTATCTTCGTAATTATTTTTTCAAGAATTGAAACCAACTACAGACTAAAACTAATTAAATTGGAAGAGAAAAAGAACGAGCAAATCAGGGAGGAATCATGAATCTCGAACAACCAATTTTTGCACTTAGAAAAGATTTATTGTTTTCGCCGGTTGAAGAAGACGGTCAGAAATTCATGGTTTTGAGTGACCCAAACGGTTACGCCAAACAAGCGATTTCCTTCCCTGAGCAAATGGTTTCAGTTTTCCTGCTGCTCGACGGCAAAGTTAGTCTGAAAGATCTCGGTAAAATGTTAATTACCGAATCCGGAGAGGATTACGACACGACTCCTCTTGTAAATTTGTTTGAATTTCTTGATTACGCAGGCTACATGGAAAGCCCGCGTTATTTTGAGTTAAAAGAAGACATTGATTCATATCTAAAATCTCCTGTACGCCCTCCGATTTGCGCGCCCGGTTCATATTCTGATAATCGTGAATTACTTGTGGATGAAATATCCAGAATTATGAACAGCGTAGACTCTGATACTATAGAAAATAAATCAAGCGTAATTATCTCGCCGCATCTGGATTATCGCACAGGCAAAGAGACTCATGAGGTCTATGCCTCCGCATATCATTCTCTGGATATAGAGGACGTTGACACGGTTGTTATACTCGGAACATCACATTTTGTCGACAACGGGCTTTTTATGCTGTCTGAGAAGGATTTTGAAACTCCCTTGGCTGTTGCTGAAACTGACCGTGAACTGATAAGGAAAATTACTGAGCTGTCTGATAAAGAACTTATCATTGATGAAATCGCTCATCGATCAGAACATTCCGTCGAACTTCAGCTTCTGCCGATACAGTATTTGATGAAAGATCGAGATTTTAAAATACTTCCCATCCTGACAGGATCTTTCTACAAGTATGTTGTTGACGGCACTCAACCGAAAGATGACCCGGAGTTTTCCGGTTTTATTGTTGCATTGACAAAAGCATTGGAGTCGCTTAACCGCAAAGCGATATTTATTGCCGCTGCGGATTTCGCGCATATAGGCAGAAAATTCGAGGATCCTTTTGACGCTGAGCCGGAACTTGATAAACTGAATGCAAATTCCGGAACACCCTCCCCACCTC
>JAQIDA010000130.1 GCA_027858275.1 Candidatus Kapaibacterium sp.
ATGTTTATTATATTGGACAACTCGATGAAAAAGCGGCTTTCACCAATTCCGGAGTCAAAGACATAAATAACAACGGCAGAAAGAATGATGTTTTCGGGATCGTCGCATTCAAGATTGACGGGGGAGAGTCTATCCTGCAAAACGCCCCGGGAGTTATCAAACTAAAGAAAAACGAAGATCTTTGGGTATACTATATCGATGAGGATAACGACGGCAACATCGACGACGAAAGCCCGAAATTTGATTATAAGTACCGCTTCGACACATTCAATTTTTACAAAGGCGAAAAAGATATTAAGCCTTTGATGACACTGTCAGCCAATATTAACAAAGAAAATAAAACGCTGATAATTAATACCAACGATGGCTCGCACGGCAGCCATTGCGCGGGAATTGCGGCAGGCAATAACATTTACGGAGCTGACGGCAACGACGGCATCGCCCCGGGAGCATCAGTCGTTTCTCTGAAAATCGGCAACAACACTCTCTCAGGCGGAGCTACAACTTGTGAATCAATGATGAAAGCCTATAAATACGGCGCAAAATTTATGAAAGAATCCGGATTCAAATACGGAGTATTCTCCATGAGCTACGGCATCGGCTCCGAAGAACCGGGCAGAAGCCGCATCGATAAATTCCTTGATAAATTCGCGATTGAAAACCCTAAGATTGTAGTTGTGAATTCAATGGGAAATTCCGGACCGGGCATTAATTCAACCGGAACTCCCGGCGGCAGCTACGGTACAATCGCAGTGGGTGCCATGGTCTCGCCGGCAACACTAAAAAATCTCTACGGATCCGGCAGAAAAACTAATTGGATTACTCATTTTAGTTCGCGAGGCGGAGAGACTGTCAAACCGGACGTAATTGGCCCGGGTGCAGCCGCTTCAACAGTTCCGGCTTACAGTGTCGGCGAAGCATATTGGGGGACATCAATGTCCGCTCCGCAAGTAGCAGGTGCTTGTGCTGTCCTGTTCAGCAAAGCCATAGACGCAGACATAAAAGTAAACGGATTTATGATCAAAAAAGCGATTAAATATTCGGCGATTCCTATGAAAGGCTACACATCCGTTGATTACGGGAACGGATTGGTCGAAGTCAATCGCGCATGGAAATATCTAAAGATTCTTTCTGAAAGAAAAGAGTATGAAAAAGTAAATGCCTATAATATAACAACGGAAAATACATTCTATAAAAATCGCAAAGGAACAGCTGCTTTTTGGAAGGCCAACGGCTATTTCCCCGCTGATAATGAAGAGCAAAAAGTCAGATTCTCAGCGATATTCCCCGATGAAATTACAGCAAAAGATAAGTCCGAATTCTATAGAATATTCAGATTTGAATCGAATGCCGATTGGCTGAAAACTACAAAATCTCAAACGTATCTGCGCGGCACTCAAACTTCTGAAATAGGTCTGCTCTACAATCATTCCAAAATGAAGAAATCCGGCATATACGTCGGACGCGTCTCTGCCTACGCGAGAAACGAAGAAGACGGCGGCTTTGCCGATTTCGATATTCAAGCCTGTGTAATAGTCCCCTACAAGTTCAATCAGGAGAACAATTACACATTGGAATTGAAGAACAAGGATCTTGCAGTCGGTGACAACGAAAGGATTTTCGTAGAAGTTCCTGCAGCGGCTACGGCAATGAATATTAAATTAACACCTGCCGGATCAAAATACTATGATATGTCCTTCTATCTTTTCGCGCCCGACGGCAAACGCATTGCGCGGTCATCTCGCGGGAAAAATGACGACAGGAAAGATATCAACATGAGGATTTCCGGCGGCGATTTGCATAAGGGAATTTGGGAGATACTCCCATATTGTGATTACAAATCTTCTCGCGCATCCGCTTATAATTTAGAAGTCAGCTTTTTCGGCTTGAAATCAGAACCTGATATGATCAGCAAATTGAAAATACCCGTCGGCGAATTTCCCAAAGGCAAGTTCAGGCTTTTCAATGAATACGGGATGAGTATGAAAACTCGCTTTTCCGGTTCAGTCAGAGGGTACGCTAAAACGAAATCATACAATCAATCCGGCAGCAAAAAATTCAGCAAATCAATAAAAGTTGCTGATGATATCTCCAATATCAAATTCGAAATAGAGATGTCAGCCGATGAATACGCAAAATTTACAGACTTAGCACTGATTATATATGACGCTTCGGGTCATGCGGTTCTGTCATCAGGCATGCAAAGAAAATCGAAATCAATTAATTTCAGACCGCCTCATTCCGGAAGTTATACATTCGAGATTGTTCCCGGATTCACTTCCGAAGAAATAATGAACACAAAGTGGACATTCAAGCTAGTCGAAAAATACCATTATATTGATCGCATAAACCTAAGTTTTAATAAAAATAACTTCAAGCTTCTTCCGGGGTTGTGGCAGGATTTCAAATTCAATCTGAATTCAGCTTTGCCGGTTGCGCCGGACGGATGCCGCAGTTTTGGTGAAATAAAGATAACAGATCTAAAAACCGGTTCGGCAGTGAGAGTAATTGATATTAAATTATGATTCAAAACTCCGTTATTTCTAAATAAATTCGTAACTCGTAACTCGTAACTCGTAACTCGTAATTCATAATTGATTTATTGGACATAATTTGCAGGACAGAGAACATAAGGCCTTAAAGCATTATTTCGGCTACGATTCATTTCGTGACGGGCAGGAAGAAACAATTCGTTCCGTCCTTGAAGGGCGTGATACGCTTGTCGTAATGCCTACCGGCGGCGGAAAGTCTCTCTGTTACCAATTGCCTGCCGCTCTGTTCTCCGGAACAGCCATTGTTATATCTCCCTTGATCGCATTGATGAAGGACCAAACCGACGCGCTTGAAAAAACAGAGATTCCGGCAACTTTTATCAACAGTTCCTTACCTCGTTTTGAAATTCAACAGCGACTGAAGGATACTGCCGACGGCAAATACAGACTGCTGTATATAGCTCCTGAACGACTGGATAATCAAAAATTTATAGATGTACTGCCGCAACTCAAACCTTCGTTCCTCGCTGTGGATGAAGCTCATTGTATATCAGAATGGGGACACGATTTCCGCCCCGCATATCTTCATATCCAAAAAATACGTGAGATTTTACCCTATTTGCCGATTATTGCTCTGACTGCAACCGCGACCCCGGATGTGCAGGATGATATTGTTAAATCTCTCGGAATGCGCGATCCTCAATGCTTCTTGCGTGGTTTTGATCGTCCCAATCTTATATATGTTTGCGAATTGTCAAAAGACAAAGCTGAGCGCATAATTGATTACAGGAAAAAATGTGAAGCCGGATCCACAATTGTATATTGCGGCTCACGGCGCAGGGTAGAGGAGATCGGGGGTAAATTGCGTGAATATTCGAAAGATGTTCTTGTCTATCATGCCGGAATGCCGCCTCAGCTGCGCAAATCCATACAGGAAGAGTTCATTAACAGCGATAATAAAATTATCGTTGCCACTAACGCATTCGGTATGGGCATTGACAAAGCGAATGTAAGGCATGTTTTCCATTGTGATTTGCCGTCCACAATTGAAGCGTATTATCAGGAGGCAGGTCGTGCCGGACGAGACGGCAAACCAGCTCATTGTGTGATGTTGTATTTTCCTGATGATCGTCAACTTCAAGATTTTTTCATTCGTTGCACATATCCGCCGCTTGATGAAATTGAGACTGTATATAATACTTTATTTGATCTGAATTCCACTGCTCGCGGATTTCGCTCGCATGAACCGATATTGCTGAGTGATGCCCAGATCGGGAATATTGCCGACGTCCCCGCAATAGCTGTTTCGTCTGTTGTAAATCTGTTACAAAGAAACGATCTGCTCCGCCGAGGCTCAACTCAAGGGCGAGGCAAAATCCAATTTACTACTTCCCGTGAACGATTGATCGAATATTTTCAATCTACAACTCCGGAACGATCAGCAGTGCTGGAGTCATTGCTCAGAAGCGTCTCGCCCGAAGCTTTCAAACAAGAGCAGGAGATTGACATCAATGATCTGATGCGTAAATATGATCTGACTGCCGAGGAAATCAAAGTGTCGATGCATTCATTTGAAATGGGTCGACTTCTCAGATATATTCCGCCCGGAACTTCCAAGGCAATTACTCTCACCGGAGAACGCCGGGATTTTAAAACTTTGCCTATTGATTTTGAAGCATTTGCTAAGCGAAGAGAACACGCAGTCCTCAAGCTTGATCTGGTCCAAAGATACGCAGAGACTGACGAATGCAAGCGAAATTATATCCTCTCCTATTTCCGCGATGATTCCATGACAAAAAAATGCGGCAGATGCAGCAGTTGCTCGCCGGTTAAGGACTTACCGCGTAGAATGAAAGTCCGTCCTCGGAAACAATTGACAGCTCGCCAAAAATACCTCAGTAATCTTCTCTTGCAAGCATGTGCCGAACTGAACGGGAATTTCGGCAGAAGCCTCATAATTGATTTCCTTAAGGGATATACATCGAAAGCAATTCAGGACAATACATTGTTTCTCGGAAGCACTTTTGCTGCCGCCAAGGATTTTTCCGTTACTGACATTCAAGCTGCCTCCGACAGAGCTATGTTAGAAAAAGATATTAGTCTGAGTCCCGATCTACACCCAAAAATCATTCTGACAAATCAGGGGCTCAACAAAATAAAAAATCGCCCGAAGGCAATTGTCAGCAAGAACCACCGGCTAAGCCAAAATCTTGATCCTGACTTGATGAAACGATTGAAAGCTGTAAGGGCTGATATTGCACAGCGTGAAGGCATCGTACCCCGAGGAGTTCTCAGCGATATTGCTCTCGGAAAAATAATAAAAACAAGACCTAAAGATATAAGCCAAATGAAAGCCATACCGGGGATCGGTCCTGTTTTTCTCAACAGATTTGCCGAGCAGTTTATAGCGGAGATAAATAATTCAGAAGAAAAAATTTCATTGTTTGCGTCAAAACTCAACAAGCCTCCGGAGTTACCCGAAGAAGTTGCCGCAACCATAAAGTTTGTCAACAAAGGTCTGCCGCTGGACTATATCGCGAAAAAACGCAAACTTAAGCCGGCTGATATTGCTCGCCATATACAGGCAGCTATAGACAAAGGTATTGCTGTTAAACACGAACAATTTTTTCATAAATCAATCTATGATTCGGTTACTCGAATATTGAAAAAAACGCCGACGGCAAGGCTCAGCGAAATCCGAGCGAAACTCATAGCCAATGTCGATTATCCGACTCTTAGAATTACCGTTGCATGTGCCCGCAAAGTCTTGGGAATTCGTCAAATTTAATCTTATGGTATTTGAATTTTAACCAATTATATCTGTGAATAATGTTTTATGTGTGGGGAAATATTTCCCGATATATAACAAATCACTCGAACATTAGATTTATCAAGCTATAGCAGATTACTCAGCTTTGATTAGTCGCCGGTCTAACTTAAATCGGTTACACAATAATATTAC
>JAQIDA010000161.1 GCA_027858275.1 Candidatus Kapaibacterium sp.
AGAATTAAAAAAAATAGCATTGGAAGTCGATGGAGTTAAAGAAGTTGAAATAGGTATTAGTGAAAATATAAGTTTGCCGTCTGTGTACCCTGCCCTTGATTTTGATATACCCAAAAAAGTGATGCTCGTTGATGATGAAGTAGAGTTTGTTCAAACACTTTCAGAGCGTTTACAGACCAGGAAATATGATTCGAAGATCGCTTATAACGGAGAGGAAGCCCTTGCTTCTATGGAAGAAGAGCAACCTGAAGTAATGGTGCTTGATCTCAAAATGCCCGGTATCAGCGGATTTGATGTGCTTCGTGAAGTAAAAGCTAAACATCCTGACACAGAAGTTATTATTTTAACAGGACACGGATCATCGAAAGAAGAAGAGCTGGCCTATGAACTGGGAGCTTTTGCTTATCTGGAGAAGCCTGTAGATATTAATATCCTTTCCAAGACCATGAATGAAGCTTATGCTAAAATAAACAGGGGAAAAAGTCATTAATTCTTTAAAATATTATTTAACTCAATAACCGGATAATAATTAATGAGTATCAACGGAGAATGGCATAAATCAGATTTTGATTTAATGGCTGACAAAAACAGACAAAATAGCAGTAATAAACACTATCGTCGCCTTTTGAAGTATTCAATTATTACAACAACATTTGTTGCGATTGTGCCCCTAATTATCATGCTTGTTATTAATTATTACCAATATCGAAAAGCTTATCTTGCAGATATTATGTACCCTATTTCTCGACAGACATCAAATATCAGCAGTTCTCTTGAATCCTTTATCAATGAGAGACGCTCTGCCCTTAATCTGGTAATAAGAGAAAAAGAATACAGCGAACTTGCCGACAAAGCTGAACTTGCCGTAACATTTAAGAATTTGAAAGAATCTTTCGACGGATTTGTTGATATAAGTTTGATTAATTCAGATGGTGATCAGGCGGCTTATTTCGGTCCATACAATTTAGAAGGTAAAAATTATAAAGATCAGGATTGGTTTCATGAAACCTGTATTAAGGGGTCATTTGTCAGTGACATATTCATGGGTTTCCGAGGGATGCCTCATTTTGTGATTGCTATTTACCGCGAAAACTCAAACGGCTCATTCTATATTCTCAGGGCGACTATTGAAAGTGATATGCTTTATCATAAAATATTATCTCAGAATCAGCCTGTATCAAGTGATGCCTTTATCCTAAATCAAGATCAAATACTTCAATCACCTTCAAAATATCACGGGAATATTTTAGAAAAGTCCGATATTGAAGTTCCCCCGTATTCTTTACAAACAGAAGTTATAGAAAGCCAAAATAACGGAACGGACATTATTATAGGTTACGCATATATAAAAAATACTCCTTTTATATTGATTGAAATAACTAATCCTGCGTCTATTATGAGTAATTGGGTTTCGGCAAGTAATAATCTGCTGGGGCTTGTAATTGTGTGTATAATTCTTATGATTATTGTTATTGTCTGGATTTCGCGGCGAATGGTGTCTCATGTACGGCATTCTGACATGAAATGGATGAAGATGTTGAGTGAAATCAGCAATACGAATAAGATGGCTTCGGTCGGCAGATTAGCCGCAGGAGTGTCTCACGAGATCAACAATCCTTTGGCCATTATCAGCGAAAACGCGGGGATGGTGTTAGACATTATGTCTGTAACTGATGAATTTCAACAAAAGACAAAAATTTCAAAACATTTGAATTCAATTATCAAAGCTGTAGACAGGTGTAGCAATATCACTCACCGTTTGCTTGGTTTTGCTAAAAGGATGGACACCAAGACAGAAGGTATTGATATACTTTTGTTGTTAAAAGAAGTTGTCGGATTCGACCAAAGTGAAGCCCAAAATCGCAATATCAATATTGATATTACAGGCGGCAGCGATATTATGAATATTGAAAGTGACCGCGGTCAATTGCAGCAAGTATTCCTTAATATTTTAAATAATGCATTGGACGCAGTGAAAAGCGGTGATACTATTTCGGTGCATATCGAACAGGTCGGTTCAAAATTTATCAGAGTTGCTGTCAGTGATACAGGGTCCGGAATTCCTAAAGCTGATCTTGAAAGAATATTTGAACCTTTCTATACTACAAAAAAAGAAAACGGGACCGGTTTGGGCTTGTCGATTACTTATGGGATCGTAATTAAGTTAGGCGGGTCGATGAAAGTGAAAAGCACGCAAGGTGAGGGCACAACCTTTATAGTGGATCTTCCGATTGTTAATAATCAAAAATAGGGTGCAAATTATGTCGAAGATAAAAGTGCTTTTGGTGGACGACGAAGAAGAGTTAGTGTTCACATTGTCTGAACGCCTGCAATTTCGCGGCTTTGATACTGACGCCGCACTGAATTCAGTAGATGCTTTAAGATTGGCGAGCATCAATGATTATGATGTTGCCGTTATTGACTTAAAGTTACCTTTGGTTACCGGGCAGGACTTGATGAAAATGATCAAACATATACAACCTGATTTGAAAATAATCTTTATGACGGGGCATTGTTCCGACGATCAAGGTCGTAAAGGCATAGGAAAGGGATATTTCGACTGTTTGATAAAACCCATTAAAATTGACATTCTTTTCGAAAGTATAATTGCTGCTGTTCTAAGTTATCCGGAGAAAAAATGAGCGTAGAGAATTCTTTGCAACAGCAATTCACATTCGTTGAAAAGATAACGGCCGGAGTTACTCACGATATGAATAATGTTTTGGCAGTAATAAACGAATACTCCGGTTTGTTGGAAGATCAGATTTATCTAGCCGAGAACGGTGCTCAACTAAATCTCGACAAATTGCAAAGTATTAGCGAGAGGCTCTCAAACCAAGTTGTGAGGGGCAGAAATTTGATGAAATCTCTTAATAAGTTTGCTCATGAAACAGACCAAAATGTTTCCGCGTTTGACCTGAACGAAATGCTTGAGAATTTAATTCTTTTGTGTAATAGATTTGCTCTTGCACAACAAATTGAACTCAAATCAAATTCAACAAACTCCAAAATTGTAATTGTTCATAAAGCATTTGCCCTAAAGCAATTAGTCTTTAATGTCTTGATTACGCTTTTTGAACAAATAAATTCTCCTTCGGAGATTCTTGTCTCTTCGATCCCAAACGGATCACAAACTAAAATTGTTATAGAGCTGCATCCTAACAGCTCTACGCTTTCAATTGATAATTTCAGCATCTTTGATGAATCTGCTGAAAAATTATCCGTTCTTATTGAGTATCATTTTTCTGATGCCGATGCATCAATCGACTTGTTATTGCCAAATAATTTTAATAATCCACAGGATTTGTAATGGAAAATATAAAAGTATTACTGGTAGACGATGAGGAAGAATTTGCCGATATTTTGTCCGAAAGACTAAAAAACAGAGGCGTTACAGTCCATCAGGCTCGTGACGGATTTGAAGCCATAAAAATGGTTAAAAAAGAAGATTACGAAGCTGTTATTCTTGACTTTGCCATGCCCGGTTTGGACGGTATTGAAACTCTTGAGGTCTTATTAAGCAAAAAGCCAAACTTACAGGTTATCTTGCTGACCGGCCAAGCCACTTTAGAAAAAGGTGTGCAGGCATTGAAGCTCGGAGCTATGGATGTTCTCGAGAAACCTACTGATATTAGCAAGATTATGGGCAAAATAAAAGAAGCTCAAACCGAGAGGATGCTCATTGTCAGCAAAGAAGCACAAGAGCGTATTGAAGATATTTTGAAATCCAAGGGTTGGTAAGTATTGTTGATTTGAATCCTTTTGAAATCAAACGTTATAAGAATCTAAATATACATTTACAATATATTGTTAAACAACCGGCTGAATAGAATTGAAAAATGTAAAATCACCCAAATCACAAACAAACAACATCTTGTTTAGAATATTCCCGTTTCTTGCTTGGTTTGATAATTATTCAGTTCCTCAATTCAGGTTAGATATGATGGCGGGCCTGACCGTTGCTCTCGTCTTGATACCTCAGTCGATGGCATACGCTCAATTAGCCGGTCTGCCGGCCTATTATGGATTGTATGCGGCTTTCCTGCCTCCGATGGTTGGTGCTTTGTTTGGATCGAGCAGGCAATTGGCGACAGGTCCCGTTGCCGTGGTGTCCCTTATGACTGCCACTGCTCTTGAACCGCTTGCGACTGTCGGCAGCCAAGGCTTTATTGAATACGCAATTTTACTGGCGCTGATGGTCGGAATGTTCCAACTACTTTTGGGCGTTTTGAAATTAGGCGCTGTGGTTAACTTCCTGTCTCACCCTGTAGTCAACGGATTTACCAATGCTGCTGCGATAATCATAGCATCGTCTCAGCTTTCAAAATTGTTCGGCGTATATGTAGAAAAGGGTAATCATCAATATGAGACAATTTATAGAGTCCTTGAATCAGCTCTTGATTATTCACATTTGCCTACGATTATAATGGCGGCAATAGCATTTGCTATAATGATCGGATTAAAAAAATGGAAACCTCGTCTTCCTAATGTGTTGATTGCCGTCGTTGTAACTACCTTGATTTCATGGCTTATCGGTTTTGAAAAAACAGAAAAGACAACTTTTGATAAAATTAGTTGCGCTACGGCTGTTTCTCTGATCAGCGAATATAACTCAATGATTGATGTATTGGACAACTCCATTGAGGAAAGAGTCAAATTAACAAACGCTATGGCTGACAGCACTGAAGCTTACGGTGAAAAAAGTCATCAAGTTATAGTCTTGGATCATAAAATTGATATGATTAATCTGACTATATCAAATACTAAAGAAGATATTTCGGGTCTGCGTACTGAACTTCGATTAGAAAAATTCAGGATGATTCCCGATGAAAAAACCGGTAATACTTTCTGCAATAACAAAGTACCTACTTCCGACAAAAAATCTGACGGAGGTATATGGCGATTAAAAATCGGCAGCGGAAAAATTCTTGAAGATGAAATTACATTTTTCAGCGGCGGAGCTGTCGTGGGTAATATTCCTGCCGGACTTCCTTCACTGCAAGTACCGAGTCTTGATGTCAGTATTATGTTAAGACTGCTCCCTATCGCTATCATTATTTCTCTGTTAGGATTCATGGAAGCAATATCTATAGCTAAAGCAATGGCTGCTCGCACAGGCCAACGTCTGGACCCCAACCAAGAGCTGATCGGGCAAGGCATTGCTAATATTATCGGTTGCTTCGGAAAGAGTTATGCCGTGTCAGGCTCGTTCTCCCGATCAGCTGTAAACATCCAAGCCGGAGGTGTATCCGGTCTGTCGAATGTTATGTCGGGCGTAGTAGTAATGATAACATTGCTGTTTTTTACAGATTTGCTCTATCATTTACCCCAATCAGTTTTGGCCGCAATTATTATGACAGCCGTTGTAGGTTTGCTGAATATTTCCGGATTTGTTCACGCTATGAAGGCAAACCGATTCGACGGAATTATAGGTATCATTACTTTTGTAACGACTTTGTTTTTTGCCCCACATTTGGATCGAGGAATAATTATCGGCGTATTGCTGTCTTTGGGTTATTATCTCTATCGAGGCATGAAACCAAATATCGCAATGTTGTCCAAACATTCCGACGGCACTTGGCGTAACCGTGATCGCTTCGGGCTGAAGCAATGTAAGCATATAGCTGTTGTGCGCTATAACGGTTCATTGTTCTTTGCCAATGTGAGTTATTTGGAAAAAACAGTGCTTGAACTTATTCCTTCGATGCCTGAATTGCGTCATATATTGCTTGTCTCCAACGGTATAAATGAACTTGACGCATCCGGCGAGCACATGCTGGCAACTCTTGTTGAAAGGCTTCGCGGGGCAGGATACGTTGTTTCTTTCAGCGGTATGAACGATCATATTAAGGATACCATGAAAAGCACATATCTCTACTACAAAATTGGTGAAAACAACATGTACAGAAACGTAGAAAAGGCCTTGAAAAGCATTCACGCCGAAGCGCATGAAGGCAGCGATGAAACTGCCTGTCCGTTGCTCGAAGTAGTCATGGCAGAAGTAGAAGAAGAAGGGACTGTTTAAGACTTTTTTCTTTTATCAGATATGTTTCGATATGTGTGCTATATTCAGCTAACGAGGTTGCTCCATTGGCTCAGACTTGTCTCGTAATTTTCACTACTGAAGCCAACACATACGGAGCGGGAGCGTCGCTTGATATGGTTACAAGACAGATGGAGACAGCGTGTTGAGTAAGAATTTAAACATTCACACTCCTCGGCAACAACGGAAGGAATAACCAACACACTATCTACAAAACATAGCAAACCCGCTGTAGCTCGTATACCGGCTTTATTTATAATTGCTCTTCCGCTTAGACAGCTTTCGATAAATCCAATAGATGATCAGAGAGAGAGTCACACAGCCTGTTAAGAAAGAAATTGTATCGTCTGTCTCTGATCCTTTCGGATAAAGATCCGGCATATTACCAAGTATGAAAAGGATAAACAGTACTATAAAAAATGATAAATATGGTTTGTTGTTGTTAAGAAAACAGACCCGAAAAAAATCGAAATGACGAAAGATACAGGTTGATTTATTCGATTCCTCATCAGTCAACAGAGAATTCCAGAACAAACTTCGTATATCCCCCATAATTGCTTTCGACCTTGATACTTCCTTTGTGAGAACGGACTATGTTGTAGCATACAAACAGGCCAAGTCCGGTTCCTTTGCCAATTTCTTTGCTTGTATAAAACGGGTCAAAGATAGTCTCAAGTTTATCGGCCTCAATACCAATTCCGAAATCCTTGATCTCAACATAAATCTTGTTTTCCTTGAGATAGGTATTGATTTCTATCAGCAAAGGATTGTTCATGTTTTGAAGTTGCGCGGACTCGATTGCATGAACACTGTTGATCAAAACATTTACAAAAACTTGTTCCAATTGGTTGAAATTGCCGCTGATTTCCGGGAGATTATGACTGCTTTTGTTGTGAATACTGATGTGATGCTTCTCGAATTTGTATGCTATCAACAGTATCGATTTTTCAATAACATCGTTGATTTGCACTTTCTCAAAAACGATGTCCTGAGTACGAGAGTAATCCAGCAATCTTTTGACTACCTCTTCAGTTCTAATTATCGCATCATACATCAAATCAAGATATTCTTCGTTTTGACTATAGTTGTGAGGATTTTTTTTGATCCTTATCACACAGTTCTTAATCCCTGCTATCGGATTGTTTACTTCATGAGCGAATCCGGCAGTCAAGGTTCCGACTGAAGCCAATTTTTCGGCCTGCATAAGTTTGGTGTAAGACAGCTCTTTCTCTTTGTAAGCGACATCTAAGCTTTTAACCATTTTGTTGAATTTAAGGACCAAAATATCGAGTTCGTCTTTGACTCTAACGTTCTTGAATATCTTTGCTCCGAGCTTTTGAGTCAAATCAAAGAAATACTCTGTCCTGTTCGGAAGCAAATCAATTTTCGGATTGTCAGCAATTTGAATTATTTCTTTTATCGGTTTCGTGATAAATCCGGCAAAAATGAAGGCGGCTAACACTCCGGCCAACAGAAACACAGTGATCATTATCAGAAACGGATATATAAGTTCATGCGTGCTGTGTGTTTGTTTTGTTTCGTAGATTCCTATCACGGCGACAACGGTTGTATCAGAAGGCATTCGGAAAGAGATTTCAGTTATCTTTTCTGTGGGATTGTTTTCATTGTTATATACTTTGTATAACTTATCATCGGATTTATAATCTGAAACAACAATCCAACCATCAATATTATCAGAACTCAATATTGTCCTGTCCAAACTGTTCAAGTAGATGGTAGTATACGCAATCGACGAATCAGATTTATGAAATGAAGATACTAATTTTTGGAATGCGCCGAGATCATTTGTTTTAATTAAATCATCAGTTTGATTAAAGAAGAGAGATGAAATAAAAGAAGCTTTTTTCCCGGATTCATCATTTTGGAGGTCAGTAATATCCCCGTATATCACAAATAAATTGACTGTACCAAAAACAATCACTATTAATACCACAGCAATTGAAAATTTCCAAAAAAGAGGTAAATAATAGTTTTTCACACAGTTCCTGTATTTAGAAAGCAATTAAAAGCGAATTCAGAGTTTATCATGAGCCTGTTTGCTGATTATCATTTTTTGTTTGTAGCTCAATAATTAATTGATTTATCTTTTCCTCTGCTTTGCTTCTCTCTGTAACATCCAGAGTGTATTCAATCATCTGAACCACATTGTTGTCATCATCAAAAATTGGGTATGCGTATATTTCAATATTTCGTGGCTCATTGTCCTCATTATAATGGATATGCATAGTGACAAAAGGTTTACCGGTTGCTACAACTTCTTTAATCGGGCAAGTGTGTTCGGTACCGCTGCATGGTTGGTCTTCGGCATGAGTAAGTTGGTAGCACTTGATGCCTGTGGAAAAATTATTAAGTTTAGTGGCAGAATTGGCAAGGGCTATTGAATAATCTTCTACATTGATTACAAAGAATGGGTGCGGCAGAGCTTCAATAACACTGTGGAGAAACTTGCTGCGTTCTTTGATTTCCTGTTCATATTTTTTTTGTTTAGTAATATTTTTTTCAAATATAGCCAATCTGTTGACTTTGCCGTCTATTCCAAACAATGGATATATTGTGGATTCGTAATATACTCCGTCTGATTCTGACGTGTAACTATGCGGCTTTCCCGATTCGAGAACTTGCGAGACTTTTCCGGATTTGTCAAATATTGAATGTTCACCTGCAAAATCATAAATACATTTGCCTATCAAATTTTCTACGGATTTACTAATAACAACCAAACCCGATTCGTTAATTGAGATAATCAAACCGTCCGTATCAATAAGATAAGCAGGATCCCCGGGTGCATTCAGCAAGGCGCGAGTTGTTTTTTCGCTTTCGTTTAATCTTTCTTCAGAACGTTTTCTTTCGTTGATGTCTCTTTGGATAGCCAAGAACCCGCAGATGATCTCTTTGTCATTATATATAGGATTGGCTGACCCTTCGATGTGAATTATCTGCCCGTCCTTTGTTTTGTTGATCAGCTCACCTTTGACAACATTACCGCTTAGGATTGTTTCCCAATAATATTTGTAGTCCTGTTCGTTCATCACACCGCTTTTTAATATTCTCGGAGTTGTTATGTCTATCACTTCTTCAGCAGAAAAGCCGTAGACATTTGTGAACTCGCTGTTGATGTATTTAATCAAACCGTCAGTGTCGGTCATAAAGATGACTTCTCCCGAAGAATCGGCAGCTTTTTTGAATTTCAGTAACTCATTTCCGACGATTCTTCTGCGCTTCAATACAAATATTATTAATAATCCTATCAACAAGAAAAAGGCTATCATCACGAGTCGGTAGATGAACAGCACATCGGATTTTATGTAAATCAGTGTAGATAAATACGACTTATCAAAAGCTATACTTTCCAGCAAGGACACCAGAAACCAATTAATTATCCCGCAAAATAATGCGATTGTGATAACAATAGTCTTTTCTTTCATATAGAATTCTTCCTTAAACACTTAGTGCTTGTGCATAAAAAGACAAATACTGATAAAAACATATCATACATCCATAAGTTTTCACTCAAGTTAAATAATATTTCACAAATTGACAAATATAAATTCGCCGGGTTCGAAATCTGTTTGAATATATCACGCTTGGATCCTGTTTATCAATTCTCCGTCACCGTTTCACAACAAGCTTCCCTGAAAACACATTCCTGCCGGCAGTCATGCGAACTATATATGCTCCGTTTGGATAATCCGCAACATCCACAGGTATCTCGTGCTGACCGGCACTCTTCAGTCCCTGATAGAAAGAGTTGATAAAGTTGCCGCTAATATCTAATATTTCTAGTTTCACCCGTGCGGGTTCGCTGATGTTGAATGACACATTGAACCTCCTTTGAGTTCAATACGTTTAGCGGAGTGAATAATGCGGTCGAGAATCGCGTCTGCTATCGTGCTGTCTCCGATTAGTTCGTGCCAACGAGCAACCGGAAGCTGAGAA
>JAQIDA010000095.1 GCA_027858275.1 Candidatus Kapaibacterium sp.
AAATTAAAATTGACTGTGCTGTATGTACTTTTTACTATTTATTTACTTCCTGTTTTCAAAGAACCGTGCCGAAAAGAGAATACAAAGTTACGAATACTTTTCTTCTTGAACAAACTTTAATATTGCAAATATGAAATATATTTGCCTTCCTCTGCTTGCCCTCGATCATTAATCGCAGGGATTTTATGATCGCTTTCTTAACACTTCTAAAGAACTATCTTTTTTTCAAGAGCGCAGAGTTACGAACCCTGTTCGTTATATACAAATCTTTTTTTCGCTTTTTTTTAAGTTTTTTCGATCTGCTTTTCTTTGCTCTCAATGAACTCACTCTATTTTGTTTTAGAGGAACGCAAACTTAAGCTCTTTTTTCATATCTTGCAAATGTTTTTTTGAATTATTTTCAGACTGTTATCCCATTGCTTCGGTTACTGATTACAAGCATTTTGCAAGTTGTTGAATTTTTGCCGTTTGTAAATATTCGGTGTTCAATAAATATTTTTCAACATATTTGTATTTCTTCCGATCCGAGAGTTGTTTTGCTAAAAGGACCGGCTCAACCGGCTCTAAACGGAGGACATACATTAAAAACATGCGATATTTTACCATTAAAATGATTTTTGAAGCTTAGCAGTAATAAATCTTTCAGAAGACTTGATTATCTGATTATCATCACAGGAACAGATACAATATTATCTAAATTACTGATTCTGACTATGTATACAGCTGATTCTAAATCCACGGAGTTCATCTCTATATATCCGGATTCAATAATATTTCCTTTAACGTTCATCAAATTATCTTTGAATATATCGAGTTTAGCAATTTTTCTGCCCAGACTATTATATAGTCCTGCTTCCATATTAGTATTTGAATCTTCTTCGTAACAAATTGTATAATTGATTGTTGTTTTGCTTTGAGTCGGATTGGGAGACGGTTTAGATACTGCAAAATAACCGGGCTGAATGCTTTGAACTGTTAGTCGTACAGGCACATCACATCTTGAATCTCCGTCATAAAAATAGGTATCACCTTCGCCTATGAGATGAATAAGATATTTCTCGCATATATCTTCTATTAACAGAGAATCACGACTCTCACCCTTTGTGACGGGAGCAAAATGGACATTAATGCCAACCGTATCCATAGGCATCAAAAACAGCGGAAATTGGCTCTGCGGCAAAGAAAACACTGTGTTGCCAAAGAGAAAAAGATTATCAAAAACAATCAAACTGTCTGATACATTTTTCAAGTACAATCTTTGAACGCCGGTCCTTCCGATTCTGATGCTGCCAAAACTCAAGATTCCGCTTTGGTCAATAAATTGTATTCTCGCGGTATCCGCTATAAAGGATGTCACAATACTTCCCGACTCTGTCTCACAGCCGTTCTCATTGCTGACAACTACGCTAAAAGTGCCTGAGCTTTTAACAACTAATCTGTTCTCTGACGTTATCTTGTATATATCCTCCGGCGGATTGTACCATCTGTATTCATCAAATCCCGCATCTGCGATAATTATTAATGAATCGTTCGGACAAAATATTGTATTCCCAAGAGTATCAAGATTAATCACGGGATAATCTAAGACGCTAATGAAAATACTCTTCTCGTAGACGCAGCCGTTTTCATCGGTTATAGTTACAAAATAATCTCCTTGTTCCCATACTAATAATGTGTCCTCAAGGGAACCGTCTGACCATTCTGTTTGTGGGAATTTCATGCTGAGACGCAGAACGGTGGTATCACCTATGCAGAGTTTGTCATCATCAGCCAGCAACTCAAAGTCCGGCGGTTTATGGAAAACAACTGAGACGGTATCGGAATAAGTTTTGTCGCAGGAGGAATTGGAAACGAGAACATAGTATATGCCCTCTGATTTTGCGGTGATTGTTCTGCTGGTCGATCCGTCAGACCACTGCACATAATTGAAATCACCGGAAACATCCAGCACAATGCTGTCGCCTTCACATAGTCGAATTTCCCCTGTCTTCGAGATTGCGGGATGCAATGTGTCGTATTGAGCAGGTCGATATACGGCTCCGTCTCCGACGAGGAATCCTACACTGTCATTTATAAAGAAAAGATCGTCAAGATCAATCCCCGGGTCTATACCACAATTTCTAAGCTCCCAATTGACTCCGCCGTCTTCAGTATAATAGACAGAGCTCTCCCAACCGCAAGCCCAGCCGCGCAAACTGTCCATCAGAAATGTACCGAACATCTCATGACCGGTATTATATTCAATCCATGAATCTCCGAAATCCGTCGTCATTCGGATGCCGCCTCCTACTGATCCTCCGGTGCAACCATTGGAAAAGGGAACAAGAAATGAATTTTTAGAAAATGATAATTCTTCCTGCCAATCTCTGTCGCCTGAATGAGAAAAGACCTTCCACGACCAACCTCCGTCATAAGTCCGCCACATTCTGCCACTGCTTGTCGCATAACCTTCGCCATCGGGAGAAAACAAGAACACATCGGTTAGGCCTGAGTTATACTCATTCCCATAAAAAGTGTTCCAGCTGTCACCGCCGTCGGTCGTTTTATAAAATTTTTGATTCCCGAAACAACCGCCTCCTACAGCCATGCCGACCTCAGCAGTCGGAAAATAGCAGCCCCATACTTCAGAAAGATTCCCAGGCAGAACAATCTTCCAAGAATCTCCGCCGTCAATAGTTTTAAAAACTCCGGCCGGTCCTGATGTATAACCAACATTGACCTCAGGAAAATGAATGCTTTCGAGCTGATTGCCGCCGTCTATAAAAACACCTTTCCATGATTTGCCGCCGTCGGTAGTTCTCATCGTAGCTCCCAGCATTCCACACATCCAAACAAAATTTGGATCTGATTCTAAAAAGTATACATCGAGCCATTGAATATCTTTGAACGCTGCCGGTATATTATCGACTTTAATCCAGTCTGCTGTGACATTGACTGATAAAAATGCGAAATACATTACAAAAAAAGCGAATATTTTGCTGAGTTTTAATATATAGATTATTTGACTTCCGGATATCATCATCATAACAGAACATAAATGGTACAGTACATAAAACTGTCGACGAAAAACGCGAAATACATATTGCTTTCCAATAAAACAAAACAATAACCGGCAACAAAAATATTATTATCTTTTCTTTTGATTTAGTTCATTTTTCGCAATTCCGCTAATAGCCTGTGTAGTACAATCTGCCACAGCTGTAGAGGATTTAGAACTACAGTATTCGGGAGGAGACAAGTAAATTCCGGCAAATCACAAAAACAGCTAACTTGTTACATGTCAATATCTTGGCTTGTGGATAACTGCCTGCACGAAAGTTTTCCACACTCCGTCGTGCTAAGTCACTGATTCTTTTAAACCTTAAAATATCCAAGAAATTTAGTTTTATTTTTAAAAATAAAATCCTTGCGATTGATTAAAATAATTTGTTTTTTTGAATCAAATGAAAATCGAAATACGAGACTTCGTTCCGGCAGAAAAAACAATCCTGTAATTCCGGAAGAAATCAATAAAAGCACTGAACTTCACAGATACTTGGGTGTAATTTAGTCTTCATTTGAATCTGACTCTCTGTTTAAAATAGATTTAATTGCCTTTTCAATTTAGAATTAGGAGTACGCCGTGGCAACTCAAGACTTGAATACAATCTCATTATTTTCCCAAACGGAAGATGTGGACACTGCTGTAAAGCCGATGAGAAAAGCTCCTGAAGATCCTATTGCTGAAGCGTATTGGAAAAAGTGTATTAAAATTATTAAGGACAATGTCAGCTCTCGAGTATTTAAAACATGGTTCGAGCCGATTAAGGCGTTTTCTCACAAAGATGACACGCTGACAGTTCAAGTAACAAGCCAGTTTATTTGCGAATGGATTGAAGAGCACTTCTATTCTCTGTTGCGTAATACATTAAGTCAGGTTCTCGGAAACAAGGCTAAACTACAGTATCAAATTGTTATTGATGACAACAGCGATTCTTTAGAAAATCGAACAATCAAAGTTCCGGCTCTGAAGTACCCGACACAAGTTGCTCACAATGAGACCTTGCATCATCCGGCAGGCGCGGCTTCGATAAATAACAATGAACATTTTCATCATAATCTAAATCCAAGATATACATTAGACAGTTACATCAGCGGCGAAAGCAATCAGCTCGCACACTCTGCCGCACAGGCAATAAGTAACAAGCCGGGTTCAACACGGTTCAACCCGTTTGTTCTCTACGGAGAAACCGGACTCGGGAAAACTCATCTGGTTCAAGGTATCGGAAATTATATTATTGAAAAACGCAAAGACCTGAGAGTACTTTATACAACGAGTGAACAATTCACAATGGAATTTGTCAATGCCATAAAGAATAACAGCAGCAGCGATTTTGTTAATTATTACAGATCTATTGATGTTTTGATTGTTGATGACATTCAGTTTTTCTCGGGCAAAGAAAGAACTCAGGATAATTTCTTCCATACATTCAATGCATTGCACCAAGCCGGCAAGCAGTTAATTCTTACGAGTGACCGTCCGCCGCGCGATCTTTCTAATGTTGATGACCGTTTGATTTCAAGATTCCAATGGGGATTAATCGCTGATATTCAGGCTCCTGATTTTGAAATGCGCATGGCAATTTTGATGAAGAAAAGTCAAGATGAAGGTATGGAACTCCCCCACGACGTTAATGAATACATTGCTCGTCATGTCAAAAGCAGTATACGCGAACTCGAAGGGACACTCATCAGCCTACTGGCCAAAGTTACATTAGACGGCAGAACACTTGATCTGGACCTTGCCAAAGAAGTTGTTCACGGCATCGCAAATGTCGAACCACAGCAACTGTCAGTTGAAGATATCAAAGAACTTGTCGCGAAATACTATGAACTCGACGTCTCAACACTTGAGTCAAAATCAAGAAAGCACGAAATCGCTCTGGCAAGACAGATGTCTATATATTTAACAAAACAATTCACGCAGCATTCTTTGAAAACTATCGGCAAGCATTTCGGCAACCGTGACCACTCAACGGTTCTCTATTCCTGCCGCATGATTGAAGATTATTTGACAACAGAAAAAGTAGTCAAAGTTGCTTATGAGTATTTTTTGAAAAAGCTCAAAAAAGATTAACAAAACAATCTTTCATAAAAGGATAATCCGCTGTAGAGACGCCCAATTTGGGCGTCTTTTTTTTATGTATTTATATTCGTATTCTTAACGTGCTTAGAGGCCCAAATTGGGCGTCTCTACACAAATCATATTTAAACATCCTCACCTAACCCAAGCATGCGCCACAATCGAATCCCCGACTTTTGCGCCGAGGCTCTCTGCGACAACATCACACTTGGCGGTCAACAAAAAGAAAATATTCTCAGTTTCATCACTCAATCCTTCGTAATTCCCCTGTCCTTTTGATATTATCAAATCAGCATTTCGATAAATATCTAAGAATTCATCCGAACAAAATTCGAGAATCGTTCCCGGCGCGTCATATCCGTTTGCAATCACTTCCGCGAGTTCGCTCATCCTGACATATTCTGCATCTTCAATTGTTATATCATTAATGATAGGTGCCGAGCGCACGGCAAAGATTATCTTTTTATCCGGGAATTCTTTTTTAATAGTTGAAATCAATAATTTATCAAAAACTATTTCGCCGCAATTGTCACCGAGATAAAGAATCATATCAGAATTTTTGATATCGCTTTGCAAATGTCTTCTGCCGTCAATCTCAAAAAGAGTTGATTCCGATTTTTTGTAAACATCTTTTATATCAATTTCTTTTTGAGTCCCGAAATC
>JAQIDA010000241.1 GCA_027858275.1 Candidatus Kapaibacterium sp.
ATTACAGATGGTCCATATTAATTTTTTCTTGTATTAATTTATTTGTATTTTGATCAGTCGAGCTTTTAGCGTTTGATCTTGAGTTTGAATAAGTTATCAGCAATAAAATATAATTATTAAACAACGATGGAATTCTGCCATGAAAAATTTTCTACGGTTTAACGCTTTTGTTTTAGGAATAATTCTATGTTTCAATTTCAATACTGCAAACGCTGCCTGGGAAGTGCTCGAAAATCTTGAAAATCCAAATCCGTTTCCTGTTATGGCCGCGGCCGACGGTAAAATTTATTTGTTGTCAGGAGCCCAAGGCGGCTCAATAGCTACTCATGAATATGATCCGGAAACTGATTCATGGGCAATTAAAGCTTCGATGCCCAATGCTTGCATCTATTCGTCAGCCGAGTCAGTTAACGGAAAGATTTACGTGATGGGCGGCGGACAGAGCAACCAAAAAAAAGATATTCACTATATTTATGACCCTGCTGCCGATACATGGACCGAAGGCGCCCCCTTGCTTACACCGAGGATGTATCACAGCTCCGGGAATGCCGACGGCAAGATTTATCTTATCGGCGGACAAAATGGCGACGGGACTACAGAATGGTACTTCGACGAATACGACCCGGTTGACAATACATGGCTTAGGAAAACAAATTCGCCGCATAAAGACGCATGGTATTGCGGGGCGGTTGGTATCGGAAATAATTTCTACAGGATTGGCGGCGGAAGATGGAATGTGCCGACAAACCATTTTGATGTTTATTATGCCGAAACTGACTCATGGGAAGAACTTCCGACTTTTCCTATAGGTGTTCACGCTCCGGCGGCAGTGAATTTTCAGGATAAAATTCTTGTCATGGGAGGTTACAATAACGAGCAAAAAATTGATTCGATTTACATGTACAATCCTGAATCAGCTATGTGGTCTTTAACTTTGAATTACCTGCCTGAACCGATGGGATATCATAAAGCCGTAACCTTAGGAAATTATGTTTATGTCTACAGCAAATCTGAAGACGGCCAATACGGCAGACTATGGAGATATAAATACGGTACAACTGAAGTTGAAGATAATATCACAGTCAGCACAGATGATATCAATATCTACCCAAATCCTTGTACGGGTATATTTAGTATAAAGGGAGATTTTGGAGCTCTCCAAAAAGCTGAGATAAAAGTATTCAACTCATTAGGCAAGCAGGTTTATTCCAATACAGAAACTTTTGGTACAGGAAAAGAACTTTTTATTGAACTTGAAAATCCTGCAAGCGGAGTTTATATGGTTCAAATGATTATTAACGGAAAAGCAATTAGCAAAAAACTTATTATTTACGGATAGTATTTACACATAGATTGAAATGATTATGAAATATTTATATAGCATTTGTGCGCTTCTTTTTTGTTTAGGTTTTCAGCAAGCTTACTCTCAGGATTTTGTGAGTACAGAGCCCATGGGAACAAACGTCGTGCTGGAAGAATTTACGGGGATACATTGCGGAAACTGTCCGGGCGGACATAAGAAGGCAGGTGAGTTAGCAGAGTCGAATCCGGGCAGAGTTGTGCTGCTATCAATCCACGAAGGATATTATGCCAAACCAAATTCGGGCGAGCCTGATTTTCGGACTCAGCTTGGGCCGGCGATTTTATCACAGGCCATGGTTTCCGGCTTTCCGGCAGGCACGATCAACAGGCGCCAATTCAGCGGAACAGCTTATCCATATTATACGCAGAAAGCAAATGGTTATGCTATGTCTCCCGCCGGTTGGGAAGCAGCCTCTATGGACAGCATTCTCAACGGCTCAGTATCTCCTCTCAATATTGCCGCCAAAACTCGATGGAATAATGATACTCGAGAATTGGAAGTGGACGTTGAAGTATATTTTACTTCTGATGTTACTTCAGGAGCTAAGCTGAATATCGCCCTTCTTGAAAGCCATGTATGGGGGCCTCAGACAGGCGCATCCGATCCTAAACATTACGAGCACAATCATATTTTTAGAGATATGTTGACGGGACAGTGGGGTGAAGATATTACTGAGACCACTAAGGGCTCATTGTTCAAGAAGACATTCAAGCAGATTGTCAGCGATAAATTTGATATTCTAAATTGCGATTTGGCGCTGTTTGTCACACAATCAAATAACAAGAATATCTATACGGGGATTGACGTCCAAGTAATACCTCCGAATGCAAATTTCAGCTGTCAGGGCGGAAAAATTGTAAGCGTAGAAAGCAGTATTTTAAATACGAATGATTTACATATCGAGAATATATCAGATCATCAGATTACATTTGAGATTAGCCTTTCTAAATCTCCCGATGCTCCGGAATTCTGGGAAATAACGTTTCAGAATGATCTTAATGAGATCACATTGGATGCGAATGAAGAACTGACTTTTGATTTGGAGATTAATACAAACTCGGTAAAAGGAGTCGGAGATGTTTTCATTGAGATTACAGAAAAGGATAACCCGATTTCAAATCCCGTTCACGAGACATTCACTATTGTTACTGAAGACATCAACTATCTTGAAATAAATGCAGGCGGAACAATTGTTGAAAGCTTTAAAGAAGCTCGAAATGATTGCGTTTCCCTGCCGTTGATTACTTATAATAAAGTATCTCATTTACTAAATCAGCTCAGCGCTGTGCTGTGGAATACAGGCCCTCGAGGCAGGATTAATACCGTTGAAGCAGATATGATCGAAGCTTTCATTGCAAACGGAATCGGGGTGTTGATTAGTGGTTCAGGCGGGATACCAATGCTGATTGTTGAGGATCCATCCCACAATCTAATGGAGGTTCTGGGTGTCACATGGAGCCAATTTGATGAGATTGGACTCACGAACTTTACTCTGGCCGGATATGACGGCGATCCTGTCAGCGATTGTTTCTACGCTCCTGATTTGAGCGTTGAAAATAATGGCTTTATGATGCAGCCAATGACAATTACGAATTCCGGAAAAACTACTCCAATTATAAAAATGGAAGAGAACAGTAAAATCATCAGCGTAAAGGTTCAAAATCCGTCAGCCCGAGCAATATACCTTAGTTTCAACCCTGATATTATCGAGGATATTCAATTAAAAAATACACTGATCAAAAATTCAATGGATTGGATTGAAGGAATTGTAGGAGTGTATGATGATCCAAGCCAAAATATGCAATTTGAGATGCAGGCCTATCCCAATAATTTGAACGGAAAGATGCGAATTGTATTGAAATCCAACAATGATCGTGCAGTTAGCGGCAAACTATTCCTCTCGGATATACAAGGAAAGATAGTGAATAATATATCCTCCGGCCATATTCTTCCCGGTGAGAATGAATTCATTTTGGAAAATGCTGACTTCGCCCATGGCAGATATCTGTTAGTATTTGAATCAGAAGAAGGAATTATAAGCGTTCCGATTATCAAGTGAGGCTCTGTCGTTTGAAATTCGAATATACCAAAAAACAATAAATGAATCAGAGATAATATTAGAGTTTACCGGCAACTTTTCAAAATGACCTCGACAGCTCTGTTACTCCGACAAAGAAAGCCCGAGAACTCTGTTTGAGCGTTATGTATTTCGACATATTATTAAAGTCCCGGCCATGAAAGCGAAGTTCTATGCGTTCGGCACTGACGGAAAGCAGATAACGATTCTCTCTCCGTACGATTTTGAAATCAAGGAAAACGATCTGCCGAGGAATGTAACGATAAGCTCGGATATAAAAGAGCTTGGTCTCGGGGCAGAATATTCTTGTATTCAAAGCCGGAGATTTTTTGCAGTCTAAAGCTCTGGTGATACTCAGATAGGTAATGAGAATCCCGGATTACTCCTTAATCTCAATCACCTGCGTTTCATCAACCAGCGCGTCGGTGATACTCTCCGTCCAGTTCTTCTCGGGATGTTCAATGATTCGGCCGACTTCTTCGCCGTTTTTCAATACAATCAGAGTCGGAACTCTTTCGATATTATATTTACGAGCAGTTCCGGACGGCTCATTTTTATATGTGTCAACTCCATAGAGAGCGATTTTATCTTCGCTGATTCCGGCTTCTTTGAACAGCTTATAAATACGCGGAACTTCTTCGGCGCAATCCGGGCACCATGCTGCTGAAATCAGTATAAAAGAAACTTCATCATTGACGATAATGTTGAGCAATTTCGGGGCTGTCGGCTTGTAATCAGACGCTTCATAATCTGACCAAGCAGCGGTTTTTTGCCATTCTTCCCAAGTGCAGGGGCCAACTGTATATCCGAGTTTTTCAATTTCAAATGACTTTTCGGATTTTTGTTCGGGAGTTGAACATGAAGTACACATAATCATTGCTGCCGTAAATATTAACAATACATATTTCATTTGCTTTGTTTTCCTTCTGAGAATTTATCAAGTAATTGAGCGAGTTTTTTAGAAGATTCTCGGCGTTCGTAACTTTTGACAGCTTCGAGATCGGGATCGAACGTCGACGCACCCGATATCCATTGATTATAATAATCCTTGATGATATCCGCTGTTTTTTCAACTTCAGATTGATGAGCAACAAGCCCGCCGCGGGTTTCTCGAATTAATTTAGCAATCGCGCTTTTCGGGGGTGCAATAGCGAGAATCGGCTTCAGTACTCCGATATATTCATACACTTTGCCCGGCACAATTTCATTGCTCTCTTTGGATTCATCCACAATCAGGAGCAGTGCATCTGATCGAAGCAAAAACTCAATACTTTCGCCGTGAGTCACATAGCCGATTGTTTCAACTGACGATTTGAAAGAAGCATTTTCAAACATTTCTTCCACTTCCGCGCCAAACCGACCGACAAATCGCAAATGCAATTCAGCCGGATCAATTTCTTTTCGATCAATCAGCAGCTGAACAGCTTTGAACAAACTCGCAGGATTGCGTCGTCCGTACAATGAACCGGTATAAGTCAGAGTAAATTTATCATTTCGTTTTTGTTCAACTTCCGGGAAATCTGAGGAATCGTATCCGTTTGGAACATGATGAAATTTCTCAGGATTAAGCAAAGGATATTTACCGAGAGCGTCCTTGATAATCCCTTCCCAAGCGCACTCAACAGCATCAGCTTCGCTAAATACAGATTTTTCCATTTTTATATCAACCATTTCCGGCAAAAACCAACGTTTTGGAGCTGAAATAAAGCCTCGCCAAGGATCTCTGAATCCTGCCACCCAGGGCAAACCCGTCACGCGTTTTACTGAGCGAGCAATCATTGAACATGTATATGGGGGAGAGGAGCTGTAAACAGCGTCCAATTTGTATTCCTTACGGATTTCCTTAATCGCTTTTCCGGCGGACAAACGCCATCCGATTCTTGCGTCGGGAATAAAAAAAGTAGCCCGAATAAACTCCGCTAATTTATCTTTAAATCCGACTTTCTGCGAATCTTTTTTGATAACATTCACATCAATTGCAGTACCCGGTTTTCTCCCTGTCAATTTGCGATAAATATCATAAGGCTCATATATATGCGAGCGTTTAACAATAACCGAATCAGGCACTTGTTTCAACAGCGATTCGTCTCTAGCCGGGAATTGCCCGTTAGAAACAGTCAGTACAATCGGCTGCCAACCAAACTCCGGCAGATATTTCACATGCTTCAGCACGCGCTGCACACCGGGGCCTCCCGAAGGCGGAAAATAATATGCGACTATTAGTACATTTTTCATGTTTGCTTTGTCGTTGTTGTGTTTATATCTTGTGTCAAGATGTCAGACACTTTCTTTAGTGTCTGACATCTGTCTTTTCCCCCTATCCGTGTCTGATATTCAAAATATCGCCGTCTTTAACAATATATCCTTTGCCTTCAAGACGCATCAGCCCTTTTTCTTTCACTTTGACACTTGAGCCGTCACAATCCATGAAATCTTGGTAGCCGATGACTTCGGCCCGGATGAATTTATTGTAGAAATCTGTGTGGATAACACCGGCTGAATCCTGTGCCGTCATACCAACTGTGATAGTCCAAGCGCGGCACTCGTCTTCGCCGACCGTGAAGAATGACTGTAGACCGAGAAGTGCGTACGCGCTGCGAATCAAGCGTGAAAGAGCCGATTCCTTGATACCGTATTCTTCCATAAACATAGCTTTTTCCTCAGGCTCGAGCTGAACGAGTTCCATTTCGATTTTAGCGAAGAATGGTTCGACCATTACTTTGTCATTGCCATATTCCGCTTTGATCTTTTCTGTGATTACGTCGGCGTTTTCAATATCTTCTTCATCCAAATTGAGTGCGATAAGCAGGGGCTTTGCCGACAGCGGCTGATAGTTTTTCAAGTATTTAATATCGCTTTCGTCAAATTCCAAATCTCTCAGTGGTTTTTCTTCCTGCAGAATAGCATTCCAACGTTCCATAACGGCTTGTTCTTTGAGTGCCTCATCTTTAGTTTTCGGGCGGGTAACGTCTTTCTTCAATTTTTCAAGACGATTTTCCACAAACTCTATATCGGTATAAATGAATTCATCTTCCAGAGTTTTTATGTCGCGAACAATGTCAATAGTATCGTCAACATGAGGCACGGTTTCATCGCTAAATCCGCGTACTACGTGAATCAGAGCATCATTAGTCTTCACTTTGCCGAGGAAACTGCTTGAGAAAGTCGAGGAACTGTGATCGCCCCTCTGCAACCCGACCAGATCGAGCATTTCGAT
>JAQIDA010000252.1 GCA_027858275.1 Candidatus Kapaibacterium sp.
CATAATGAAGCAATGCGAGCGAACATTCGAGAATGTAGATGCTCTTTTGAAAGAAGCCGATTCTGATTTTGAAGATGTCAGCCAAATGATTGTTTATCTGCGAGACGCAAGCGATTATCAAATTATTAATGACTATATAAAATCCAAGTATAAACTTCCTTGTATTATTGTTCACGCCCCGGTCTGCCGCCCCGGCTGGCTCATAGAGATTGAGTGTGTGGCAGTGAAGACTATGGACAATAGTGATTTTAAGCCGTTCTGATCGGCTGCTGAAAGCCGTTAGTATTTATGAAACTGTGAGGGAGTGCGCTTGTGAATTTCTGCGACGTTTGATACTTCCTGTCGTGTCATTTCTCTATTTCCCGGACCTCCGATCATCCAAAATATTACACATTCAATACCAAGATCAGTATTTTTTAGAGAATATTAAAAATAATTATTCTGTTTTTACAAAGAATGGATTAGATGACTATCGTTATCCGGGAAGTCTGATAATTCTCTAAAATTCAAAGACAAACAATAAATATAAATATCAATTAGTAATGGCAACAGACAGAAGATATGAATAATTATTAATTTAGCCGCACCTAAATCTATTAGAATATAGTACTTGGCATTAAAAAACACTTGTTGTTCTTGTGAATAATACTTATGTTTGTTGATAGTAATTAATATCAACTATTTTGATAGTGATTGATGGCAACAATTAATCAAACAGATAATAACACTCCTGTTTATTCAATAAGCGCAGCCGCGAAGCTTGTCGGTATTTCGGTTCATACTATGCGAATGTATGAAAAAGAAGGTCTGATAATTCCCTTCAAGCCGAAAGGACGCAACAGATTATACTCTTATAATGATGTGGAACGATTGAAATGTATGCGTGTCCATATCAAAGAGAAAAAAATATCCATCAACGCTATTAAAACTATTTATTCTTTCCTTCCCTGCTGGAAAATTATCGATTGTCCCGAAGAAGATCGAGAAAATTGCGAGGCCTACGCCGGCTCTGACTTGCCTTGTTGGATGTACAATCAGAAAAACTCATTCTGCAAAGACCTTGATTGCAGAACCTGCGAAGTCTACTTAAGCTTTAAAAATTGTGATCAAATAAAAGATGAAATTAATAAACATTTGAGGCGCCTATGAATGCCGTATCAAGAAGAAAATTTTTGAAGATTTCCGCCGCGACTATAGCAAGCGCGACCGCGCTCGGAACAGTCTCTTGTACGAGAGACAAGATCAAAGCTTCAGCGGAAAAAGGCATCAAAACAATCCCGACTTATTGTAACATCTGCTTCTGGAAATGCGGAGCGATTGCTACTCTCAAGGATGGGGAGCTTTGGAAAATTGAAGGTAATCCTGTTGATCCTCTAAGCAGAGGACGTCTGTGCCCGAGAGGTACAGGAGGTATCGGAGCATACAGCGATCCGGACAGATTGAAAACACCGCTGATTCGAAAAAAAGGATCAAAAAGAGGCGAAGAAGAATTTGTGTCGGTTACTTGGGACGAAGCTCTGACTTATATTGCCGATAAAATGAATGATATTAAATCCAAATACGGTGCTCAGTCCATGGCTGCCTTCAGTCACGGTACGGGAGGTAAATTCCTTAAACATACTCTAAAGGCTTACGGCGCGAAAAATATCGTAGCTCCGAGCTTTGCTCAGTGTCGCGGTCCTCGTGAAGTCGGTTTCGAATTGACGAACGGAAACTTCATCGGTTCACCTGAAAGAACTGATATTAAAGACACCAAATGTATGGCTTTGATCGGCTCGCATCTCGGTGAGAATATGCACAATTCGCAGGTCCAGGAATTCTCAGAAGCAATTGCTAATGATGCATCAATAATTGTTGTTGACCCGAGATTCTCAGTAGCCGCAGGAAAAGCCAAATATTATCTGCCCATCAAACCCGGAACTGATTTGGCACTGCTCCTCAGCTGGATGAATGTTATGATCAGCGAAGGAATATATGATAAAAAATTCGTTGAAGACTTCGGATTCGGATTTGAACAACTCGCTGAAGAAGTTAAGAAATATACTCCTGAATGGGCTTATGTCGAAACAGGTATCGAACCGGATTTGATCAGAGCTACAGCTCGTGAACTCGCCAAAAACAAACCTGCTTCTTTTATTCATCCCGGACGCCACGTAACATGGTACGGAGATGATACTCAGAGATCAAGAGCTATTGCTATCCTGAACTCTCTGCTCGGCAATTGGAACAGAAAAGGCGGATTCTATGAACCGTCAAAAGTAAGTCTTCCAAAATACCCGACTCCCGCATATCCTGAAATGGCT
Source organism: Candidatus Kapaibacterium sp. (assembly GCA_027858275.1). Lineage (GTDB taxonomy): Bacteria > Bacteroidota > Ignavibacteria > Kapaibacteriales > UBA2268 > JAQIDA01. The sequence continues at coordinate 2,304 of JAQIDA010000252.1, forward strand.
TATGAAAAAGCTGATAACCCCGGTAAAAAATGGCCTTTGTTAGGAGACGCCGAAGGTTCAACAACGGGTCTCAGGGACGCTACTATAACAGGCAAACCCTATCCTATCAAAGGATGGCTTGTATACGCGACAAATTTGATTCAATCTTTGCCTGATGAACGCGAAACTATCGCAGCTATCAACAACCTTGATTTGCTTGTGGTTATTGATGTTATTCCGAATGAAATTGCGGGATACGCTGACGTTGTTTTGCCGGAGTCAATCTATCTGGAAAGACATGATGAATTCAACAACGCTCCTTTCAGACAATCATTCCTGAGCATCAGACAACCCGTTATCGCATCACCTGATGATCAGAAACCGAATTGGTGGATCGCTAAAAAACTGGCGGAAAAACTTGGTCTCGGACACTATCACCCATGGAAAAATCTGGATGATTATCTGAGATATACTTCAGAAAAAGCCGGTTTCTCTTATGAAAGACTTAAAAAAGAAGGAGTCATCCTCGGCCCTAAGAAACCAATCAATGTTGAGGAAGGCGCAACGCAGGACTTTTGGACAAAGAGCGGCAAAGTGGAATTCTATTCGACTCACCTCGAAGAACTTGGTTTTGACCCTATTCCTAAATATACAAAACCTGAGCAACCGCCTTCCGGTTATTTCAGATTGCTTTTCGGTCGTGCTCCGATGCACACATTCAGTATGACTCAGACAAACCCTTTGCTTTCAGAATTAATGGACGAGAATGTGGTTTGGGTTAATAACGATGTCGCTCGACAGTATGGCATCGAAAACGGACAATATATAAAATTAAAAAACCAAGACGGTATCATAGGCAGCAAGGTCAAAGTTTATGCAACTGAAAGAATCAGAACAGATTGCGTATTTATGGTACACGGCTTCGGGCACAGATCAAAAGCTTTGAAAAGCGCGTATTTAAAGGGCGGAAGCGATTCCCTAATGGTTACTAAGTATAAAGTGGATCCGATAATGAGCGGAACGGGAATGAACGTTAATTTTGTCACATTCGAGACGGAGGCATAAATGGCAAGATATGGTATGGTGATAGATACGAAAAAATGCGTTGGCTGTCAGGATTGCGTGGTTGCATGCAAAACTGAGAACCAAGTGCCGCATGGCTACAGCCGTGATTGGCTCGCTTATGAAACTATCGGGAAATTCCCGAAATTAAATATGGAAATCAGAACGGAACGCTGCAATCATTGTGACAATCCTCCATGTGTATATTGCTGCCCTACGGGAGCTTCTCATATATCTGACGGCGGAATTGTGCTTGTGGAACATGATAAATGTATCGGCTGCAAAGCTTGTGTCGCTTCATGTCCTTATGACGCAAGATTTGTTCATCCGGAAGGATACGTTTCAAAATGTACATTCTGTGAACATAGAGTAAAAGAAGGCAAAGATCCGGCTTGTGTTTCAGTTTGCCCGACACATTGTATGTATTTCGGAGATTTCGATGATCCCGAAAGCGAAGTAAGTAAGCTTCTTCAGGAGCGCAAATATCATGCGATTATACCCGAAGCAGGAACCAAACCACACATATATTATTTAACTTAAGGGGGATTTATGCACGAATTGATTATAACAAGATCAAATCATCTTATCGATCCGATTTTCACCCCTTGGGGATGGGAAATACCAATTTATCTTTTCCTCGGCGGACTCGTCGCGGGAATGATGATAATTTCGGGTTATTTTATACTCAGCGGTCGTCATCAGAAAAAAGATTGCTCATGTTTTGTAGTGCCGACAGTAGCTTTGGCTCTGATCAGCATTGGCATGACAGCTTTGTTCTTAGACCTTGAACACAAACTTTATGTGTGGAGATTATATACAACTTTCCAATGGACTTCACCTATGTCATGGGGAGCATGGATTTTATTGTTGGTATATCCGATATTAACATTGAACGCTATCCTCAAAATTCCTGAAAATATTGCAAAGAAACTTCCTTGGCTGAAAAATATTGGTGAAAAATTGAGCGGACGCAAATTTGCAGTAAAAGTGATTGGTGCTATGAGCATGATCTCCGGCGGCATACTTGGTATGTATACCGGTGTATTGCTGAGTACACTCGTCGCCCGACCGGCTTGGAACAGTTCGATGCTTTGGATATTATTCCTTGTGTCAGGCTTGTCAGCTGCAGCGGCATTCATACATCTTTTCGCTAAGCGAGAAGACGAAAGAAGACTTTTGGCAAAAGCCGATAATGGTTTCCTTATCGCTGAGTTAATGATTGTTGCTTTGATAATAATTGGTTTCTTAACTTCATCCGAAGTACAAAACGCTGCCGCAATGCTGTTTATTAACGGGCCGTACGCAGCTGTATTCTGGGTTTTCGTTGTAGGACTCGGAATGGTTGTTCCGCTGTTTATCCAACTTTTCGCGGTCAACGACAAAATTCAACATACTCCGATTGCTCCAATTATGGTAATGGTCGGCGGTCTGATATTAAGATTTGTAATTGTATCGGCAGGACAATATTCTGGTTGGTTCACCGGCACATTCACAACACCGTAATATTAATTAGTATTAGTAATGATAATAATAAAAAAATATAGGAATAAATAATGAGTTCAGGTCACAATCACAAAACTTTTAACCCAAAGCCCTACTGGAACCCCTACGTGGCCGGTGTAGGTTTGGGTTTGGTTCTGCTGGCTGCGTTTGTAATAATGGGTCGAGGCCTCGGAGCTTCGGGCGCTTTATCAACAATAGCGGCGGTAGGCATAGAAAAAATCGCTCCCGCACATGCTCAAGCTAATGAATTTTACATGGGCTATGTAGGAGACGGATCGTATAATCCTTTGAAAGACTGGTTGATTTTTGAAGTACTCGGAGTATTGGTCGGCGGTTTCTTATCCGGAATATTTGCCGGAAGAGTAAGAAAAACTATCGACAAAGGGCCGAGAGTTTCAAATAAAGGCAGAATTTTTATGGCTGTTTTCGGCGGCGTATTGATGGGCTTCGGAGCTAAATTAGCTCGCGGATGCACCAGCGGACAGGCACTAACAGGCGGATCAATGCTCAATCTCGGAAGTTGGGCCTTCATGCTTTCCGTATTTGCGGGAGCTTATTTATTGGCATACTTTGTAAGGAGACAATGGACATGATGGCACCCTTTTATAAATTTGGAATGTTCGGACCCGAAGGCGGTCTAATAATAGCTTTTGCTATTGGTATAGGATTCGGTTTCTTCCTCGAAAAAGCCGGATTCGGTTCCGCTAAAAAATTAGCTGCGCAGTTCTATTTTACGGATCTTACGGTCTTTAAAGTGATGTTCACGGCAATTGTTACGGCTATGCTCGGTTTGTTCTTCCTCTCAGCGGTAGGCTTTGTTGATATAGATCTAGTTTATACCGGGGATACATATCTGATGCCTCAAATCGTCGGAGGATTAATTCTTGGATTCGGATTCGTTGTCGGCGGATATTGTCCGGGTACATCAGTTGTTGCTTGCGCATCAGGTAAAATAGATGCTGTCTGGTTTATCGGCGGCGTATTTCTTGGTATCATTGTTTTCGGCGAAATGTTCCCGCTTGTCGAGGGATTCTTCAATTCCGGCGCAATGGGCAGAACATTGATCTACGAATACTTTAATCTGTCTTACGGCTTGGTTGTATTCTTGGTCGTTCTTGCCGCACTCGGCGGCTTCCTCGGCGCCGAATGGTTAGAAAAAACAATTGGTTATAAAAAGAAAGGGGGAGCATAATGGTCTGTCCTATAAACATTAGTATCAATGTAAAGCTTGGAGTTTTTGCTCTCGTTCTCGGCATAATCGCCTTGATAATAGGAGATCCTGCTCAAGGCAGCAATGTATCTTTTGATGCAAAAGAAATTTCTATGCTGACTGAAAACAAATCTGACGCAATCAATCCAACGGACATCGCTGATTGGTTGGTTCAAGGCCGAATGGATTTCATCCTTGTGGATGTCAGCAGCAAGGAAGCTTATGATAAATTGCATATACCCGGAGCGGTTTGCATGAGCATGAACACTCTGCAGAGCGCGAAACTTCCTCGCAATGAAAAGATCATTCTATATTCCGATGACGATGTGAAAACCGCTCAGGCATGGATGATCCTAAAAGGGCTGAAGTACCCGGATATATACAGAGTTGACGGCGGTCTGAACGCTTGGAAATCTTCTGTATTGAATCCAAATATCTCATCTACCGCCTCAGGCGAAGAAATACTTGCTTTCGAAAAACGAAAAGTTCTCGCAAGATACTTTGGCGGCGTTCCGACAATGGACGGCGTTGCAATCGTCGAAAGCGAAGGCGGAATGAAAATCTCGAAACCCGTTTTTGAAGCGGCTTCAGCTGCGCCTAAGAAAAAGAAAAGGGCTAAAAAAGAAGGTTGCTGATTTAGGGGTTTTGTTTTTGAGTTAGAATTTGTTTAGGCTCTGTCTTTGTGGCAGGGCCTTTTTTTGTTGAATTTCCTAAGTTTCAATATAAACTGTAGCAATCCTCACTCAATTAAAACTGCCCCTTGAATTCATGTACTAATCTAAGAGCTTCTTCAAAGTCATATTCTTGGACTTTAGATAATATTTCAAGAAGTGTTTCTTTGTTTTTCCCTGCCCACTTTGGCTCTAATATTTCATCAATTTTTGCAATTGCATCATAATCATCATCTTCAAGTAATTCAATGAGTTCTTTTACTAAAGAATTTAGTTTGTCGTGGTCGATTTCAACCGCGGTTTCATTTTCTGTAACTTCGTGTTCTTCAGACATCTGACCGGAAACTAATTCCTCAGAGATGTTTTCGGGTTTAAGGGGAACATAAGACTTATCGGATTTTTTGAAATCTAACACGAAACTAAATGTACTTCCTTCATTTAACTCACTTTCTATGAAAATTTCTCCGCCCATTAGCTTAATAATTTTATTACAAAGGGATAATCCCAATCCAATACCGCCGTGTTTTCGAGTAGAATTTCCGTCTAATTGAGTAAAAGTATTGAAAGCTTCACTGATCCTGTCATTCGGTATACCAATTCCGCTGTCTTTAACGGCAAAAATAATTCTACAAGTATCTTCTTTTTTGCTCAGCATATTAGCTGAAACGGCTATAAATCCGGTCTCGGTAAATTTAATTGCGTTATCTACCAATAAAGCTAAGGCATGTAATAATTGTTTCGAATCTCCTATTAATACTTGAGGTATTGAATCATCATTTTCAAACCTAAGCTCCAAGCCTTTTTTAGCCGTGTCTTTTTGGTAAGTGTTTTTTAGTGAATTGAATAAATCAGCAAGATAAAAATCAATATCCTCAAGAATTAATGATTTTTGGTCTGCAAGTGAATAATCCAGAATATTATCAATCATATTTGATAGTTGAAGCACTGAATTTTCCACATTCCCGATCATTTTCAATATGTGAGAATCATTATTTTTCATTTTCACTAATTGTGTATTACCATTGATAACATTCAATGGTGTTCGAAACTCATGACTAATATTCGCCAAAATATTGGTTTTTAATTCTGATGCTTCCTCAGCTTTCCCCAATGCAATATTCAACTCATATGTTCTTTCGAGAACCCTTCCTTCCAGTTCAGCGATCAAATTAGAAATTCTAACAGTGTTTTCTTTGTTTCCTAATCTCATCTTTGATAGATACCAAATAAGAATTGTTGTCAGGCATAAGAACAGGACTAAACTAAAATTAGTAACTTGAGACCAAGGCGGAATTAGACTCGATTCTTCAATAAATGATATAATTTTATAAGATTCTTCAATTTCGATTTTGTTCTCATTTCCGTCAACCAAAGGTAAATTGTTTTTATCCAGAATTGTTGAAAATGTAAATAGTCCGTTGTCAGTCTCAAATTGCCCGAATTTTTCAGAGGAAATAGTGTTCCATTCTTCCGGAAAATCTTTTGAAATCCTTTCCGTCTGCTTGTTGAACATAAAGCCCCATTCCACATCTCTTGATGGTCCTTTAATCCAATATCCGGCAGAATTGACAAGATAGATATTACCGAGTGATGCCTCTGATTGTCGCTCCAGTTTATTCAGCAAATTCCCGGCAAGAAAATTCAAAACGACCAGTCCTATTTTTTTAGAATCCTTTGTAATAACGGGGTAAGTAATTCTTATCATAGGCTTTATAGGAATTTCAATCTTTTTGTACTCAATATTCAGGTCAAAGGGAGAAATATATAATTTATTGTTTAACTTGATCCCATTTTCAAAATAATACCTGTTTCCTTTATTTTGTAATTCATTATTGGGGACAATTCGACTTACTCCGTTGCCTCCGTTTACTCGAACAATTTCGTTCCCGTTGATATCAATAAATCTTACTTGATCATAAACATCTTTTTTATCTGTAAATACTTGTAGTTCTTTTGCCATTTTTAAATTAGGTTCACCGGAACTTAAATCATCACTATGACCAAGAATTAATTCTGAAATAATTATGGCATCAGTAAATCTGTAAAGCAGACTTTTCTCAAAATCATTTTTTCCGTTGTTAACTCTATGATACTCATCAATAGAAATTCTGTCAATATATTCATTTTTTAAGGTGCCTGTAAAAATGACAAATATCACTACAACAATAATAGTAACCGGGAAAAATATTTTCAAAAACTCTTTTATCAGCTTACCGGAAAGAATACCGCTCATTTTGTTTCCTTTTGATTTAATCGTTCAGTGCCTACAAGACAAAAGCCACATTTTCAAATATGTGGCAAATCACTGATTACAGCCAATTTCAATTTAATGAATATCTAAATGAAAGTCAAATTAGTTTTAGATTAGTCCTTGATCTATAAGCATAAAACTCGATGATACACTATGTGTTTATTTTCAAATATTTCCTACAGATCTATTTGGAAATAATTCAAATGGAGAGGGTTTAATTATGAAAAAATATATAGTTATACCCGGTAAATTCTGTGTATTATTGGCATAATTATTGTAGTATCATTATGGTACTGAAATAATTGTTTGTTTGAGGTGACTGTGAAACGCGTTCGTATCTCTTTCAAGACATGGCTTCTAAAAAGAGACATGTATCATTGTGATAATTCTCAAAACAATTCTGCACTCATACTTCAAACAGTATTCGGCACTATTATTAATGACAAACGGAGAAGCAAAAGATGATTTCCAAGTCAACACCTTTTCATAAGAGTTTTAGCGGACGGATTATGCTGTCGTTAGTTTTACCGTTTATTGTCGTTCTCGTTGCTACAATATGGCATATGACCTATAATATTTTCGAGGATGAATATGATGATCACACATTAATGTTAAAAAATCTGTCAGACAGAATAGCATCAGAAATTGAGCAGACTTATAAAAGGGGTGTATTGGTTTCACGAACTATGTCCGCGGCACAAGAAAACGGCATGTTCGGAGACAGTGAAAGGTCCTTAGCGTTTGCTCACAAAATATTGATTGATTTTCCCGAGTTCACAGGTTCTTATTTTGCTTGTACGTCGTCAGAATAAATTGAACACAATCAGCAAAAAGCTAATAGATAGATTTTCAATTATTTAATATACAAAATATAACTAATTAGCCAACTCCTTTCAGGTTAAATTTCTTTCTGTTTTGTAATGTAAGTTTTTTGATTTTTTCTCTTTTTGTTTCAATCTCCCTGTAGCGCCCGAAGAAAACATCGGCAGGAGTCACATTGTTTAGAGATTCATGATATCTTTCATGATTATAAAAGTCCATAAACTGTGCTATCCGGGTTTCTAAGTCCCAGGAATAGTAATAATGATCAAGCTTGACTATATTCTTCATTGAACGATGGAAACGCTCGATCTTTCCTTGTGTCTGAGGATGATACGGAGCTCCTCTGCTATGTTCCATTTTGTTACTGTTTAAGTAGTCTTTAAGCTCAGCCGACAAGTAACACGGACCATTATCCGACAACAGTCTGGGTTTGTGCCTAACTTTAACTTTGTCAACGCCTGTGGCATCAATAGCCATATCAAGAACAACCTTAACATCTTCCGCTTTCATTGAGTTAAAAAGCCTCCAGCTCAGAACATAACGTGAATAATCATCAAGAACAGTAGCAAGGTAATACCAGCCCCATCCGGTGATCCTAAAATAAGTAAAATCAGTCTGCCACAACTCATTGATTCTATGAGTTGGATCTTGGAATTTGTCGCTTGCTGACAGAAGAATAAAAGCAGGGCTTGTAATCAGGTCGTAGCTCTTTAGAATGCGATATACACTTGATTCTGATATGTAATATCCTTCTGTATCTGTTATATACCAAGCAAGCTCCCTGGGCGATTTATCGGGCTTATCAAGGGCTATTTCTACTATCCTGTCTTTCTCTGTATCAGGAATCTTATTCCAGAACCGTTTGGGGCCTTTATCCTTGTTTTTCAGACCTTCGTATCCATCAGCCAAGTAGCGCCTATACCAATTATAGAAGCTGCTTCTGTTAACATTTAGCTCTGAAAGAGTCTTTCTGACACTGAGTTCTGAGTTTTCTACTATTCGGATTATCTCCATTTTCTCTCCGACTGAATATCTCATAGCTGATCCGTATCTGAATCCAAGCCATTTAAGCTTTTTTTTAAGACTCGGTTCTTTAGTGATAGTTCAGCTACCAGTTCTTTTAGTTGGCTGTTTTCTGATCTCAAGCCGGTTACTTCACTACTGTTGGCTTCCCTTATTGTATCGCCCGACAGTCTCTTTTGACCTGCTTCTAAAAAGTCTTTGCTCCACTTGTAGTAAACATTGGGATTAATACCTTCCCGCCTGCATAATTCAGCTATTGAGTATTCACCTTTTAAGCCTTCAAGTACAATCCTAATTTTCTCTTCTGCAGAATACTTCTTCCTGGTTTTTCTTTTGATGTCTTTTACGATTGATTCAGGACTTGTTCTCTTCTTCATTTTAACCTCAATTTATTAGGTAAATTCTTAGAAAACTATCCAATAATTTTTATGCCAAAGTGGTATAAATGTTTCTGAAGGGGTACA
>JAQIDA010000292.1 GCA_027858275.1 Candidatus Kapaibacterium sp.
TTATCTGTTTATGTTTTTAACTCAGCAAATATACGATTTTTGAAGGTTAAATAAAAATGAGAATGCTGATTATTTTTAATTATTTCGATCAATAAACGGGATCCTTCTCCTGCAAATGCCCAGGTACATCCATTCGGAAATTTTCTTCTTGGTCGGTTAATTCTTCGTTCTGATCGGACATTTCTATGTCTCATGAATAATTAAAAAAGATGATAATCAACATGTTTTCTATCGTTTATAGCTCGTAATATACCAGCTGTTATTAATTTTTTCAGTAGTAAAAATGAAAGTATAGAGGTAGTCAAATTGAACTGAGAAGTACTCGCTTGTTTTTGTGAGGACAGCGGAGTCCGCGACTACATAAGTTATCGGCATTTGTCCGATTAATCTTCTGAGACGCTCCAGTTCGTAGTACATATCGTATTTTTCAACGGCGAGATATGGTTTGCCTTTGGGGCGCGCCATGATTTGCGTTGCAGCGGGAATGTTGTTGCTGTCAAGCTCTGCTTTGAACAAATATATAGCTCCGAGGGCAGATTCCTGATTAACTTCGACCGGCTTTTCTCGCTTTGTGCCGATAACCCAAAGCTCGCAACCGACAGCGCAGAATGCTATAAATAAAAGGACAGCTATTTTTTTCATGTTCATTATGTTATGTTTTCAGAAATCTTATCGTTGCGGAAATTGCCTTGTCGAGTCCCGGACTTGTATCCGGAAAAGGGTGCTCGATATGGAAGCAATGTCCCGTGCTTTCTATGATTTCAGTTGTCAAATACTTCTGATCCGCGGCATCGATCAAAATCTGAATCTCTTTCATCGGCACCGTCATATCCTGTCTGCCGTGAACGATCAGGACAGGAATCATTAAGTTAGAAACGGCTTCGGACAAAGTAAATTGTACTTTATTTTGTTCAATATCATCAATAAACGAATAATTCAGTCGAATTATTTGCCCGGTACTTACATTGGGGAATTCAGCCATGCCGGAAGCTTTCCAAATTTTTTTCTGTCTCTCGGTATATCTGTCGAAGTGACCGACTGATGACCAGAGAATAATTTTGTTTATTATATTCCTGCCGGCTCGCATATCATTCTTTGCCGCAAGAAGCGCTACACCTCCACCGAGTGAGTGACCAAGAACAACAATTTCACCGTTCCAAATCCTTGCAGTTTCACCTGTAAGCATCTCGCCTGAAACTGCCGCTTCAATCAATTCCTCAATATCCGCAAGCTCGCTCGATACTGTCAGATTTGCGAAACTATCCATATCGACAATCAGATCGACACTATCGTTCATTCCGTTTAGAGAAAAATTGAAACATGCCGTTATGAATCCCGTCGCGCTTATTTGCTCGCTGATATATGGAAAGAAGCCCCAATCTTTATAACCTTTGAATCCGTGAGCAATGAGGACTAAAGGGACCTTTCGATCATTATTTCCGACAGGAAATCGTATATCAACATTAATCGGCAGCCCGGTTCTGTTGATTTTTTGATATGATATTTTATTGATTGTGGACATTGTGTTTTGATAAATTAGATTTCTTCTCGTTTTTTCTTGAAATTAGCAATATTTGTCCGATTTTGAAAGAAAATAATTGTGATAAGCTTATTCGCCTAAGTCCGCTTTCTTCAGCGAACTGCTTTTTCCGAATATCTATCAGAAAATAAAACAGCTGTTAGAACACACTCCGTCAAAACGGAAGTGTTGCTGTCAATCCGTAACCAAATCGACCCTTCGCGACAGGACCGATGCCGATACGCATATCGAATCCGAGATAAAATACATTGCTGAAAAATGTCGGAATTCTTCTGAAACCGACACCTACTTCAGAATAGAAATCCTTGCTCACTTCTTCGAGTGCCATGCCGTCTCCTTTGAAGAATTTCCCTGATGAAGCGGCCAGCACAAGGTCAATTCCGCGACCTTCGTACAAAGGCAATCCTATAGCTCGCCACCAAAGATCCGACATATTGAAAACAGTGTGTACCGTAAAAAATTCGCGTCCTCCGTATTTGGCGACGGGCGCGGAATAGCAAGCGCCTGTTTTTATCTGATAGAATAAAGCATTGCGCACTCGGAAAGCAAGATGACCGGGAGTGTTATCGCTCGCGATTCCTCCCTGAAATTTCAAGCCGAGAGTCATTGGGTTATAGCCGGTTTTAATAAGCGGCAGTTCCAAATTAACAGAACCTTCAACAGAACGAAATTCTTTACCGGGTCGGTTTTGGTAACCGTAAGTCAAGTTGAATTTAAAGTCTTTTACAATTCCGATTATATTTTTTATTAGGTTAAAACTGCCGGTTTTAATTTCAAGAGACATAAGATCATAAGTATCCTCATCAATTGTCGGGTTTACGCGCCATAAGTTTTCAACAAATATAGATCTGTCGGTATTGATTTGTTCGGAAAAATGTCTCGCCTGCTCATATTGAGATTTGAAATTTATCCCTAAAATCTTGGATTCAAGGAAAACGCTCCAACCGTCTTTGCGATAATAATCATAATAATCCTTGTGCATAACTGAACCTACGATAGTATTAAGCCATCTTGGATAGCTCCGATCATTTTGCTGAGTTTCAAAATCGCTGAAGATCCTTCCGCCGAAAGCGATCTCAATATTATTAGTCAGTTTTGACCTGTGTTTTAATTCAGCATTTCCGAGAAACTCATTAGGTCCCCAGCTGTATTTTGCGGTACCGGACAGCTCAGTATTATACAGACTAAAAGACGGTGACAATCCGGCGGAAACATCAGCGACTCTGTTGAAATCAAGATAGGGTGTGATTCCCCAATTGAAAGGACCGCGCTCAATTTTTTCGGTTGAATCAGCGCTAGTAAGACTGTCAATTCGAGCATATATCTCTTTTTCCTCAGTGCTGATTTCCCGCAGAGAATTATCTTCCCAAAACTTGCTGTCGGTAGAATCCGCCAACGAAGCAACGCTGAATGATCGAATTTTATCTGTTTTATAGACGGAATCCGGCAAGGGCTTGTTTACTTCCATATCGCTGTAGATACTTGTAACGCTGAGATCTGCTTCTACATCAAGGAATGATTTGATTATATCTATCTCTGCTTTGCCGGTTATGTTCAAATATGCCGGCACCCATATATTACGTTCAACTTCTTGGTATTTCTGACTGAATGTCAAATTTCTGATAAATTGAATTGCCGTTGACTCACTTGGCTTTACGTCTATTTCAATCAAATTGAAACTGCCCTCCACAATTTTCATCGTTCCGCGAAAAGTCGGGAAGATATCCGTCGAAGGCTCTATTTGAATTATATAAATGTATCGATCATCTAAAATCTGTCTGTCAATGAGAGTGAAATTGTAATATGAAAGAGCTTTTGAGCTTAGGGGAGTAGTGATTTTAGTGCCTATCAGATCAACTGTTTCATCATAGAAACTGACAAATTCTCCCATTGCCAAAATATTTTGATCCGGCTCAATATTTGAAGTTTGTCTGCGTTGAATTATTTCCGTACTGTGAATATCTTTCTCAAAATCATCATACCTGCGTGAAAAAGTCTCTGTTAAAAACAACTGATTTCTCTTTGGGCTTTCATCTGTGTCGCCGTCAAAACCGAAATTCAGTGAAACTACATTTTCGTCAACGCTTGTTTCAGATTCGCCCTTTTCAAATATTGAGCCGCCGAGTTCGAGCAGCATCTTGGAATACAATAGTCCTTTGAAAGTTTTGGTGGATTGTATATTCTCTTGCTTTCGTTTAATCGCACGTTCAACAATTTGATTAGCGCTTAAGGTTTCCGTCACTTTTACCGTTCCCATTTTAAGATAAGCCGGATCGAGAGCAACAATCAAACTGTCTCGAAAGGGTTTGGTCAAATCAATATTAATTAGCTTACTGCCGTATCCTATTGAGTAGACTTTGAGTTTGTGCCGACCTTCGGGAATCGGCAGTCGGAATTTTCCGCGACCGGAGGTGTAAGTTCCTCTGCTGTTGTCTGCCATTCGGACGGTAGCGCCGGGAATAGACTCATTGGTTTTAGAATTAATAACTCTTCCGAAAATAGTCCGGTTAACAGCGGAGGCCTCCTCCGCAGCAAAGATAATGACAAAAACAACTACAAAAATTGAAAAGATTATTCTGAAAAACTTCATAATTACTCTCTTAATTTGAAACGTCAGCAATTGTTTGGTAAATATATCGAAACACAAGAAAGTTGTAACGGACTCTTACAACAGAAATCTTCAACTACTGCAAATACGAAAAAGAAGTTCATTTGTTACATATCGGTACAGGCAGAAGCCCCTAAGATACACGAAACTTCGAGAGTATATCGTCTCTTACTTGCATAAACTATTCTTTTTGTGGATATTTGTTATTATTGAAAATAATTTTAAACATATAATGAAGATTTGATGATGAAAAAATTCTTATTTATACTAATCGCGGCATTCCTCTTAGTACCCGGATTGTACTCATGTGACGAAGATAAAAACCCTAAAAACGGTGATACATCGGCTCAATCCGATTCGGACAATTCTGCGCCTGTCGCAATTGGATTGAATCTCGAAGAGGGTAAAACCTATCGTTTTTCTATGGCAACAGATCAAGCTATGAATGTTCAGTCGGTTCAGGGATTGATAAAAACAAACACAAAAATGGGATATGAATTCTCATATAAAGTCAACAGTGTTAACGGTGAAGGCGTTGCGGCAATTACTATAAAATATGAAAACATATTCTATGAAACAGTAACTCCGCAGGGCAGCCTGTCTTATGATTCCAAAAACCCGCCGGCTCAAATGCCCCCCGGCTTAAAAGGATATGCGGCAGTATTAGGAAACTCATTCGATATTGAGCTAAGCCCACAGGGAAAAGTTAATGCGGTCACCGGTCTGGACAAAATAGTTGAGGCAATTCTTGCTCTGGGTGATTTCAAAAGCCCTGAGGAAAAAACGATGGCTGAAAGACAAGTTCGCTCGCAATTTTCTGTAGATATCATGAGTCAAAATGTTGAAAATATTTTCTTTTTCTTCCCGGGAAAAGATGTAGCGGTCGGCGACAGCTGGGTTAAAGAGAACTATATTACGGCAGGTGTTCCCAGAATAATGAACTATACTTGGACATTGGAATCTGTCGAAAACGGTTTGGCGACTATATCAGCAAATGCCACAATTAAAAATGATCCTACAATGTCGAAACAGGCTCAAGGAGAAATGGTCAGAGAAATCAAAGCAGTCGGTCAGCAAGCAGGCACAATCGTTGTTGATATAAATACCGGATGGGTGCAAACAGTCGATATGGAACAAACATACCAGTCTACTGTAACTGTCACCGGCGCGCCTGATACTGATCAGCCGCAGGTACAAACCGTTGAAATGAAAAGCGTTGAAACTTATAGATCTCTTTGATAATAGTTTCATGTATAGTACAATTCTAAGATGTCGGGCTCTTTACGGGAGTATCCGACATCTTTTTTTGCTTTCTTGATCGGCGAAAAACACAAAATAAAATCAAACAATATTGTTTTCTTGTTCTTGAAATGTTAATTATGTATTTTACAAACTGGTTATGTTTAATAATTATTGTTGTTAATTTTGCAGGGATTTCAAATGCTTAAAAGATTGTTTTCTTTATTGACATTAACAATCATTCTTGCGTCTTGCGGTGAGGAAGCCAAAATAAATACTGTTCACGGCTCATTGCTGTCGTGTGAAAATCAACCTATGCAAGCAGCCAATGTTGAAGCATATATATTCAATTCAAAAATTGATACAGTCAAAATAAGCACGGATTCCGACGGTAAGTTCGAGTTGGAATTCGATCAAGCAGAAATGATAGCTTTCAATTTCTTTGGTGCGGATCATATGAAATACAAACTGACGCTTTATACAACCGGAATTAGTGAAAGTTTCGATTTAAAGGTCAATTTGCAAGCAAACTCACTTCCGGAAGAAATGAATGATGTCAGAGTCATCGGCAACTTCAATCATTTTGATTTTGAAGAAGGCGTATCGATGACTTTGCAATCAGACGGAACCTATGAAGCAATAGTTCCAAACGATACAGACACTTTATTCTATCAACTTCTCGGAATAACAAGCGGCGGCATGAACAGAAGCGTAAACGGTACTTCGCATGATTTTTTAGTTTATGACGGCGGCGGAGATTATCGTTCAGCTGTTATTACAAACGACAAAGAAGTCAAAATTGTATTTAATCCGATAAAGAAACATTATCCCGACACGAAATATTCTGCAACTTCAACTAATGAATTAATCAATGATTATATAAGCAGTCACAACGATTTAATTAAAAAATACAATGAGAGTTTCACAGGCTTGCACGAAGCAATGGCTGAAGGAAACAAGGAAAAGATCAAAGCCGTCTTTAGTGCAGGATTAAGTACAATAGGCGAGATGATCAAAGTTGAAAAAGATAAACGAATTTTGTCTGATCAAATATTCACTTATTGTGAAATCAACGAAACTGCCGCTCGTTTTCACGTTAATGTTGATCATGATCCTATAGTGAAATCAATAATCCTTAAAGAGTTGCCCGTAAATTCAAATATTTGGATTGGGAATTATGTTCATATTCCGTCAGCGTTGTTGATAGTCGGCAGCGATCAAGCTCTTGATTTATTAAAGAAATTCCAAAAAGGCTCTTTGTCCGACAAACAAAAAGTAAATATTTTCGCAAACAGTGTGGAGCTGTTTTCAATGACTGAAAACGAAGAAACTTGTAATAGTATTCTTGAAATGATGGAAACTTTCTATCCCGAAGAACGTGCTACCAAACTTGCCGGCATTGAATTCGGAGATAAAGGTTTAGTAAAAATCGGCAATCAAGTTCCCGAGTTTTCATCCAATTCACTCGACAATCCCAAAGAGATAATAAGCTCTGAAAGTATTAAAGGCAAATATACTCTGATTGATATTTGGGCAGTTTGGTGCAGCCCTTGTCGCGGCGAAATGGAGCATCTGCACGCTGCTTATGAAAAGTACAAAGATAAGAATTTTCAAATGTTGAGTATTTCTTTCGACAAGACAATCAATGATGTCCAAAAATACCGCGCCGGCAAATGGAAAATGCCTTGGTCCCATATATTCGCGACAGGTGCTTTTTCCGGGAAAATCGGTGAAGCATTTGAAGTGAGGGGAATTCCAAAACCACTATTAATTGACCCTGACGGCAAAATCCTCGCTCTTTCGCCCGGGCTTCGAGGCGATGCTCTTTTGGAAACTTTGGCTAAGTATTTGGATTGATACATAAGTCAACTAATCCGGTATTTTGCAACAATACAAGTCTGTTTTTTGTACATGTATTTTATTATTAGGAAATAAATTGAATTAAAACACAATTATTTTCAGGGTATTGTAGTCTCTGATTGTAAGTG
>JAQIDA010000050.1 GCA_027858275.1 Candidatus Kapaibacterium sp.
CTACAAGATATTGTAAAGCAGTAAAACTATCCAACTCCTCGCCCACTATTTTCGATGAAAATGGAGCTACATGTTTTGATAACTCAACAAATCCTTCCTCATTAAAAGAAATGAATTGCCTATCATTTTCATCAACCATCCCCTTGACAATTTGCTGCTGTTCTTCTGTAACGGCCTGGATTGCCATGCCGTCCTTATCCAAAAAACTTATCGGATTATTCGCCGAATAAACATAAGGACTCAGCCCGGGGAAAGATTCCCACAGCGGCTCTACCTGACAAAATCTTCCAATCCCGTCATCATACTTCCTAACCCCAAAATCACCTAAAGAAGACTCATTGTCCTTCTCTTTGCCGATAAACCCGAGGCGGTTATCAGTTCCGCTACTCCAAAGAACATCCCCGAACGGGGCATAATCGTATTGCGCTAAGATCTCCGCTGTGTCCCGCAGGCGGATAATTGCCCGGACGTTGCCGAGGTGGTCGTGGATGTTGAAATTCTTGCGCCACGTGCCGGTTTCGTCTGTCTTGTACGCTATATCAAGCGACGAGCCTGCTCCGTATGTGTTGTATTCGGTTGGGTTGAAGGCGGGTCGAGACTGAGGAAAAGAACCACCCCGCCCTACGGGCACCCCTCCTTGGAAAAGGAAGGGGAGTTTTAAGAGAAGACATCACATTATTTTTCTGAAAAATATTCCTGAATTAATTCTAATTCTCCGGCGAATTTCGTATTTTGCGAAATGGATACACAGATAATAACAGTCAGCGATCTGACACAGTCGATAAGTATGCTTCTTAAAGAGGCGATTGGTTCTGTTAAAATTCAGGGCGAAATTTCTAATTTCAAGGCGCACTCTTCGGGGCATCGCTATTTTACTCTGAAGGACAGCAATTCACAGGTTTCTTGCACGATGTGGCGGAGTCGCACACTGAATTTCAAGCCGACGGACGGCATGGAAGTGATTCTTTCGGGTCGGGTGACCGTCTATCCTCCTCGCGGAACTTACCAAATTGATTGCGTTTCGATGAAGCCGGTGGGACAGGGCGATTTGTTTATGGCTTACGAGGCTCTGAAGAAAAAACTTAGCGATGACGGTTGGTTCGGCACTGAATACAAGAGACCTCTACCACGCTTTGCTATGAATATCGGAGTTTCAACTTCTCCGACGGGCGCGGCAGTGAAAGATATTTTTTCTACGGTAAAACGTCGTTTTCCGGCTTGTAATATATATTTCCGCCCTACACTTGTACAGGGTGAAGGCGCGGCTCCGGACATTGTGAAAGCAATAAAAGAACTGAGCAAAACTCCGGCTGAAGTTCTAATAATAGGTCGCGGCGGCGGCTCGCTTGAGGATATGTGGTGCTTTAATACTGAAGAAGTTGCAGAGGTGATTCATGATTGTGACATCCCGATTATTTCGGCTGTCGGACATGAAACAGATTTTACAATCGCTGATTTTGTCGCTGATTATCGTGCTGCCACTCCGACGGCGGCAGCTGAACTTGTCACTCCCGTCACAAAAGATAATTTCATTCAGATACTGACTGACTCGCAATCGCAAATGAAGCGAACAGCTGAAGACATGATAAATAATTCTCGTTCTGATATTGACGGGATTATCTCCTCTTATGCGTTTAGATCCGTTGAGGATCGAGTAAAAACTTTGATACGGCAGACGGATGATTATGAAATATCTATGACAAGAGCGATGAAAAACAAAACGGCAAGGGTCGCAGGCGAATTGAAGTCGCTAGAAGCTCAGTGTCGTTCACTGTATCCGCTCGCTCCGATAAGAAAGGGATTTGCTCTTTTGGAAAGCGAAGGGAAGATTGTCGGCGCGAATGAATCTCTCGGCAACCTGCTGAAAGTCAATATTCTTCGTGAATCGGAAACTGTGGAAGTCGGCATAGAAAAGATTAGCGGACCGGCAAAATTATTACGCTCCGATTCGGAGTGATTTTGATTGTTTGTTGCTGAGGCATTATTTTTATATCTTGTGGAATTATTAATTAGCATCTATTGATTTATTAACAATTGATTTGAGCGGAAAACATGGTAGGATTCGGATATGACTCACACAGATTGGCTGAAGGCGAGTCATTAATTCTCGGCGGAGTAAAAATTGAATCTAAAATCGGGACTATTGCACATTCCGACGGTGACGCTGTGCTGCACGCTCTTTGTGACGCATTGCTCGGCGCGGCTGGTTTGAGTGATATAGGTGAACATTTCCCGGATACTGACCCCAAATATAAGAACGCTGACAGCTCGCTGTTCATCACAGAAGCAGTCCGAATGATAAAAGAAAAATCATTGAGAATTATAAATACGGACATCAGCATCATTCTGGAGCGTCCGAAGTTGAAAGATTATAAACAGGCAATTCGCGAGGGAATCGCGGAGTTGTGCGAAATCCCAAGCGAAAGAGTTAATATCAAAGCAAAAACTAACGAAAAAATGGGCTTTGTCGGAAGGCTCGAAGGCGTCGCGGTGTATTGTGTATGTGAAATTCAGGCTTTGGACAATAAGCAATGATTCGAAAATCATACTACATATTGTTGATCCTATTTGTCGCGATAAGTTCTCCTGAACTCGGCGCCGACAATCAATATCCCCTGTCCTATAATAAATATGATGTTCAATACGGCAGCGAGTTGTATATCATTGAAAACACTGATTCCAATCTTGAGCCTTTGAGTATCTCTTTTCGGCCGGGTTGGTACGGGGAATCTGAGGAAATTTACGCTTGGCACGGAATTGAGCAGGTCAACGAAAAAGGCGGCTCTCTTATAGGATGTGAAATCAGCGATGTGTTTCTTCTGGATGAGTCAGTTCTGACAATTCGGAAAGAAAGCAATCGCCTGTTTACCGAACATCTGCTTATTAACCCGGATTTAGACGACTCTTTGATTGTCAGTATGTCACTTGCAGAGCTTTATTCAGAGGACGGATGCTCTGATTTCAACAATGCACGTTGGTCGGAAAGAGTCAGCGAAAATGAGATATTATTGACCACCGGAGAATGTTTATACTCATGCTCAGTTGACGAAGCCGGTCAATTGAGAAATAATTTAATTGATAAAGATGTCCTTACAGTCGCGGCTTTTGATCATAAATCGGACTCAAAGTTTCTATACGCCTACGCTACAACGGCAGACGGTTGGACAACGGTCTTATTCGTAAATCAGGACGGTGAAAAGCAGGTTGCGGCAAGGCTTCAGACAATCGAAAACTTAAGAATATTTACTCTGAATGATGATATAGTTCTGGCTTCTTCGGCGAAACATGACGACCGCTCACTGCTTCGATTAATCGAACTCGGGAAAGGCAAAACCGCTGAGCATATCGTAAATTCTCACATCAATTTGTTGAATATCCGGCAGAAAAATAAAAACAAGATCATACTGAACAGCATTGAAAAATCTGAGTCGGGATATATTTTCACGATGAAGGAGTTTGCTAATTCACTGATTTTGACGAGAGAATCGAGCTTTGATATTCCGGAACAGTTTATTGAGCCGATGGCAATCAGCAGAGATGAGAATATTTGTCTGTTGCTGTTCCGGAACGGGATTGTGTCATTCGATCATGACGGTAGTATTCAGTCATCAGACTTCATACCGATCGGCGAAATATTCAAGCAAGCACCGGAAATTGATATATTGAGCGAAAATATTATTTTGCGGGATAAAAACATCTCTATACTGCTTCGAGCTGAGCAAAATTCATTTTGGTACTATAACAGAGTAATGACTGATATCGGTCAGTATCTCTTCCCCGGAATATTGATAATCATCATGTTTGCTCTTTATCGCAAATTCAGAAAGCAAAACAGATTATTAACGGCTATGCTTGATTTACCTTCTGCGGGTGTTGTTTTTGTAGTTGATCGCAAGGGACGCTTGACAAGAGTTAATGACGGTGCTAAAGAGGCTCTGGGGCTGTCCGGCAAAGTTCCGCTCAATCGTTTATTCCAATATTATTGCGTACGCGAAGGGACAATATCTCTCAGCGATTTGGTCAGCAAAGCACTTACAATGCGAGATACTTTAGCTCAGAAACTGGACTTTATTCACGACGGAAAATCCAAAGAGTGGTATTGCAGGATTACGCCGCTTCGCAATTTTACGGGTAAATTCAGAGGTTTGGTTATAACGGCTATTGACATAACCGAAGAACTTGAGAGAAAACGTCTGAACAATTGGGCGCAATTGGCGCACGATATGCAAACGAATTTATCGACTATCCGCCTCAATGCCGAGCAAATGGAAATTGAAGAATTTAACGCTAACGAAAAACGAAGGAGCAAAATCGTTCATCAGGTTATGCTGCTGATTCAAAGAGTGCGGGATATTGTTACGGTGGGACGCAGCGACGGCTTGGAGCGACAAATGGTCAGTGCTGCTGAGATTTGCGAATCCGTGCGAGCGGAATTTGACGAAACAATTTTCCCACATGTGAAATTTGAATTGGATCTAAAGCATTTCAATGTTTCCTGCGATCGGCCGAAAATTATCAGAGCCTTGCGCAATGCCGTAGAAAACGGTGTCAAAGCCCTGCAAAACAAACCGGGAACAATTATAATCTCCGACCGGAAAGACGCTCGAACAGTTTATTTCAGCGTGAAAGACGACGGGATTGGCATGGACAAAGAGACTCGTGAAAAGATGCTTACCCCCTATTACTCCGGATCTAAAGAAAAGGGACACGGAATCGGCACAATGATTATGCAGCACGTTATCGACCTGCACGGCGGCGAAATGAATGTCCTGTCCGAACCGGGCAAAGGCAGCGAAATCATTTTTTCTTTGCCTGATTATTCTTCTTCAAGAGAGTAAAGATAAGAACCACCCCCTTGCCCCATCCTTTGCAGGCGGGGGGATAAGAATTTGGATTGTATTGACGGGGTCAACCTTCTCTGGTGGGTTACCTATGCTGTCCATCCGCCGGGAAGAAGATTGTATCCACTGAAGAAAAAGGAATCCATCAAAAAAAATCATTCCACTGAGATCCGTCTTTCCTAATCCGCCGGGCGACCACAAGAGTGCGCCCCTACGAAAGAAAAATAAACTATTCCTAATTTATATCGTCAGATACAATAGATTATGACAGATAAAACAAACATAAATGAGATAACCAAGGGCAAGCGAATTGTCTGTATTGATTACGGGAAAAAACGTACGGGTTTTGCTGTGTGCGACGAACTCCATATTTCGATAACCCCGAAGATTACTTTGATTACTGACGCTCCTGATTTTTGGGAGAAGATGTTCGACTTGTTCAAAGCGGAGCGTGCCGGGGCTTTGGTTATCGGTGTTCCATGGCGACACGATGATGAGGAAACGGACTGGATTAAGGAAGTTAAGGCTTTTATTAATAAAGTTGAGACTGCAACCGGAATGACGGTATTTCCGTATGATGAAGCTTTTTCGTCGAAGCGAGCTGTCAGCACTATGGTTGCGATCGGCAAGAAGAAGAAGAAACGCTCAAAAAAGGGTGCGACCGATACTATTGCCGCAGCCATAATATTAAGAGATTTTTTGAATGAGAACGAAAGCTAAATATGAAGAGAATATATTCCATACTGTTTGTTATATTTATTTCAACGGCAGTTAATGCGCAACACAAGGACAAAAGTTTTTATTTCGATACCGGTAATAAATTCTATTCAGAAATTCATTTGATACCGACTTCTAATCCGGATTCTGTTGACGCTGTCACATTCTTCAGAGCTTCTTATGATTTGTTTTCATTTAGAAAAACAGATTCGGACCAACAGATTCTCGGCAAATATGTTGCCTACCCGAATATGGAAGCAGATTTCAAAAATGCTGACGGGATTATCAAAAACAGTGTTAATACTGCCGATACAATTTTTGTCACTCATTTCGATTCAACCAACTCGAAAACGCGATTTATTCACGGATATACGAGATCAAGATTAAAAGTCGGAAAGTACAATCCTGTTGTCAGAATGCATGATAATAGAAACAGGAATATGAGAAAACAAAAGCCCGATTACGCTCTTGATGATAATTTTTTGACAGAATGTATATCTCAACCGATCTTTGTTTACGAAAATCCATACTCAGCAGGTTTGTATAAATCATATGTATTGCAGGATAATGCCGCATTTTCTGAAGAAGGTATTCGAATTTTGCTGAATACTTCAACACTGCCGGGCTCGAAATATAATTATACGATCAAGTTTGTCGGTCAAAAGAGAAAATACGTCAAATGGGCAGGCGATTTGAATCTAAGCGGCTCTCTGAATATCACTAATAATCAATATTTTGACATATCTGAGCAGAGTGATGAGAATAGTATCCTCTTTGAAAAGAAAGATATCAATACGTCGAGCTATGATAAATATATTCCGGGATATGCTGAGTTATTTCTTTCCGGCGCTGAAACGGTTCCCGGACAGTATTTATTGACCGTGAAAAACGAGGCCGGTAAGGAAGTTTTAAGCAGTGAATTTGAAGTTTATTGGGAGAATATGCCGGTTTTTCTGCAACGCGTGCAGTACGCTGTAAATTCGATGGAGTATATCTTGACAGATGATGAATTCGATGAGTTAGATTCGGGTTCGGATGACGAAATGTCGGCTAAGTTGATTAAATGGTGGGAAAAGAAAGATCCTACTCCCGGAACTGCCTTCAACGAGATTATGACTGAGTATTTCAGACGAGTAGATTATTCCTATTTCAATTTTACTACAGTCAGCGCTAAAAACGGCATGAGAACTGACAAAGCCAAAGTGTATATTCTGTACGGCCCGCCCGACGATATTGAAACAAATATGGACGGAAAAAATCCGAAAGAGATTTGGTCATATAAAGAGTTGAAAAAAGAATTTATTTTCGAAGTGATTTCAGCCGGAGATTATAGATTGATTAAGGCTTTGGATTTGGGAAAACCCGCTGAAAAGGTGAAA
>JAQIDA010000124.1 GCA_027858275.1 Candidatus Kapaibacterium sp.
CAACAGCTATCGCACTCCGAACGACAGAACCGACTAACCATAAAATAAAGCCGATTCCCAAAAATGATAATATTATTTTCGAGCTTATATTGAATTTACTTATATTTTCATTCATATTCATTTTCTGCTGTTTGTGTTTTGGTCTCAATTACTATCATATCCCCAATATGATATGATTATTTGGGCAAAATTACAAACATTTAGTGATATTTCACAATTGATATAATAAAAACAATAATATCGTGTAATTTATTATTGTTCATATATTATAAATCGTTAATTTCGAGAAAAGGTACAGTGCTTGTTTAACAGTGATGTGTTTGACAATGATTGAGAATAAAGCAAAATTTTCGACCGCTGATTTAAAAAAGATTTTTGGAGCTTCTAGATTATTAAATATTGAAGATGACTCCCTGTTTACGGGAGTTTCTACAGACTCCAGACAAATTAAGAATCAGGAAATCTTCGTCGCTCTTTCGGGAGAGAATTTCGACGGGCATAACAAAGTGATTGAAGCGTTCGAGAAAGGCGCAGGGGTTGCGTTGGTCTCCGCTTCAAAAGCTGATAAATTGCTTGCGACAAAACCTGATCTGCCTCTGATTGTTTGTGAAAACAGTTTGCACGGTCTCGGAATGCTCGCCCGATATCATCGTCTCAGATTTAATTTCCCCGTAATTGCGATATGCGGATCAAACGGCAAAACCTCTACCAAAAATTTCACGGCACATCTGCTGGAGCAGAAATACAAAGTATTGAAAACGTACGGAAATTTCAATAATCAAATCGGCGTGTCGCTGATGCTTCTTCAAATGAATGATGACTATGATGTAGTAGTCCTTGAAATCGGTACTAACGAACCGGGCGAAATCAGCTTGCTGTCGAATACGGCAATGCCGACTCATGGTATCATCACGAATATCGGTCGGGAGCATCTGGAAAAACTTATTGATCTCGACGGGATTGAAAAAGAGGAAACGGCTCTGTTTGATTTTCTAGACGCAAACGACGGTGTTTGCTTGATAAACGCTGATGACAGCCGTCTTGCAAAACATGTTGACAAGACAAAAAAACATCTGACATTCGGAAATAAAACAGACTTTGATATTCAGACTTCTTATAAATTAGATTCTGAGCTTCGGCCGGAACTTTTGATTAAATACGCAGGCGACACGATTCAGGCGAAGTTGAAAACTCAGGGTTATACAACGGCTCTCAATGCTTTCGCAGCTGTTGCAGTTGCTTTTTCTCTTGGATTGAGCAAGGAAGAAATTGTACGCGGACTTGAAACTTATGAGATTGAACTCGGGGCAGGTTATGCCAGGATGCTGATTGAGAAAATTGGTTCAATGACGCTTATTAATGATTGTTATAACGCTAATCCGGACTCCATGACAGCAGCTTTGAAGACTTTGGAACTGATAACTTCAGCGGATCGGAAAATCGCGATAATCGCGGATATGCTTGAACTCGGTTCAACTGCCGTCCTGCAGCATACAGATATTTTGGAGCAAGCTGTTTCAGCAGCCGATCGTGTCATTGTATTTGGAGATAACATGTGCAAAGCTTGCGCGGCAATTAACAATACAGAAAAGATCATGCTTTTTGCTGATAAGCAGGAATTGATTAAATTCATTTTATTCGAAGTTCAGGACAATGACGCCTTGCTTGTCAAAGGTTCTCGCGGCATGAGGATGGAAGAAGTAGTTAACGCGATCAAAGAAAACGATAAATTATTATAAACAATCATTCGAGAGAATATGTTTTACTATCTTGCGGAATGGCTCAGAAGCACATTTGACACTCCCGGGTTCGGTGTATTCCAATACATTACATTCAGAGCGGCAGCGGCGGCAATAAGCGCCTTGCTCATCAGTTTTTTCATCGGGCCGAAGATTATCAAAGCTCTCAAAGCTAATCAGATCGGCGAACAGGCGAAAGCTGAATTGCAATCTGTCGGACAACATTCAATCAAAGCAGGCACTCCGACTATGGGCGGCCTGATTGTTCTGCTCGCGCTTGTAGTGCCGACTTTGTTATGGGCAAATGTCTCGAATATGTTTATAATTTTAGTTCTCCTGACAACTGTCTGGCTCGGCGCAGTAGGATTTTTGGATGATTATCTGAAAGTAGTGAAGAAGTATCCCAAAGGTCTGATCGGTAAATATAAAATTGTCGGACAATTAACTATCGGGTTTATTCTCGGCGGAGTGATATATTTCTTCCCTGAGACTTTTCCCGGCGCATTCGCTGAAATCAACACTTTAACAACTGTGCCTTTTGCCAAGGGTATAAATTTCGATTACGGGATATTTTATATTCCCTTAATTATGTTTATTGTCACCGCAACTTCCAACGCTGTGAATCTGACTGACGGCTTGGACGGCTTGTCAATCGGCACTGTAGGAATAGCAGTTATGACACTGGGAATATTTGCTTATGTTTCGGGTCACGCTGAGATATCTGAATATTTGAATATAATCCAACTTAAGGGATCGGGTGAGTTAACAGTGTTTGCAGCAGCTCTTTGCGGCGCGGCACTCGGTTTTTTGTGGTACAATGCTTATCCTGCTCAGATATTTATGGGTGATACCGGTTCGCTGGCTCTCGGCGGCGCAGTTGGTGCTATGAGCATACTGATTAAAAAAGAATTCTTGCTTCCTATAGTGGGCGGTGTTTTTTTCGCGGAAACTCTGTCGGTGATAATCCAAGTTATGTATTTCAAATACTCTCGAAAGAAATACGGCGAACCTCGCAGATTGTTCAAAATGGCACCAATTCATCACCATTATGAAAAATCAGGATTGCACGAAGCCAAGATTGTCAACAGGTTTTATATTATTGCGATTATGTTAGCGATTCTTGCTTTGGCGACATTCAAGGTTAGATAGAATTCAAATAAAAAGCCGGCAACATGGATTATGTTGCCGGCTTTATTTTGATGCCTTGAATTATTCGGTCTAAAACGATTTATCTAATATCGTTCTGATAAGATCTAAACTCAAATCACGGGTTTCGGACAAATTGGTCATACCTTTAGCCTTGAGTCCGTCGATGACTTGTTCAAGCTCTCCCCTTTTGATCCCATAATCGGAAAGATGAGTTTTGACGCCGAGACTTTCAAAATAAGCTCTCGTTTTGCTGATTGCGGCATTGATTTTTTCATCATCACTGCCTTCATTGATATGCCAAACTCTTTCGGCGTATTGCAGCAATTTATCTCTCTTCTTATCCTTTCGGACTTCCCAGAGAGTCGGCATAATTATCGCAAGTGTTTGGGCATGATCTATTCCGAAAAACGCCGTCAGTTCATGGCCGATCATGTGAGTGCTCCAATCAGAAGGCACACCTGCTCCGATCAATCCGTTGAGAGCCATAGTGGCATTCCATACAAGATTTGCGCGCGCTTCGTAATTCTTAGGCTCATCGATATTTTGCTGTCCGATTTCGATCAGAGTTTGCAAAATTCCTTCGGCCGTTCTGTCCTGAAATCTTCCGTCGGCGGGATATGTAACATATTGCTCGCAAACATGGACGTAGGTATCGATGATGCCGTTAGCCACTTGAATTGAAGGCAGAGTATAGGTCAATGTCGGGTCTAAGAAAGAGAAGACCGGATAAGCTTTTGGATTTTTCAGAACATATTTTGCACGGCCGTGACTGATCACAGCACTGGAATTCATTTCCGAACCGGTTGCGGGCAGTGTCAGAACTGTGCCGATCGGCAGAATATCGGGAACTCCCGAGGACAATGAAATATCATGAAGCAAATCTTCGTGATCAGTACGCTGATATTTTGAGGCAATCGAAATAAATTTCGTGCCGTCCATGACGGATCCGCCGCCTACCGCTAAGAGGAAATCAATCCCTTCGCTTTTGACGACTTCCACTGCTTTCATAAGGGTGTCATAGTGAGGGTTCACTTCGATACCGCCGAATTCAAATAAAGCATGATCGGGCAAAGCCTTTTTGACGGCATCTAATGTGCCGTATTTCTTGACGCTGCCTCCTCCGTAGAGGATCAATACTTTATTGTCGAGCGGGATCAACGAAGCTAACTCATCTAAACGATCCTTGCCAAAAACTATATGCGTCGGATTTCTAAAATCAAACTTCATCATATGATATTTCCACAATCGCAACCGCAGAGTTAACCCCGCGATAACAGTTGTTCTGACTTTTCTAAATTAATGTTTCACTACTATCTTTTCAAAGAATTTCTTTGTTCCGATTGTGACTTCAGCAAAATAAATACCTTCGTGCAAATTATCGACTGAAACTGATTCGCGGAATTGTGTGTTCAATCCTGCAAATTCTTTGACTAATATTTCTTTGCCGATTAGGTCGGTTATTCTGACGGAAACGTTTGCCGGAGTATCACTGACAAAGGAAATGACGAAAGCTTTATCAGCAGGATTCGGGTATATATCAATTTTATCCGTTTGTCCGGCTGAGTTTTCTACTCCGCTCATGTCATAATAATATTCATCCGACATTTCAGATACACAGTCGTTTTTAGTTACCTGTACGCTATAATTACCCGTTTGAGTCGGTGAATAGTATTTCGAGGTGGCATCCTCAATAAGTTCGCCTTCGAAGAACCACTGGTTGCCAACCATCGCTCCGGATTTTATTCTTTCTCCTGAGAGGAAAACTTCCGGTTTATCCGGAGGAGAATTTATTTCAACACTCGTGTAGACTGTATCTGTATATCCACTCGATTTTTCCTTACGGATTAGTCCGAGTGTGCCGTCTTCTGAATCCCAAATAACAGAGGTTTCTTCACTGAAGATTGAGCCTTGAACTTCGCCGCCGGTTACGTCCCATTTGACAAGAAAATCAGTAGATGTTATATCGTGAGAATAAACTGACTCTACAAACATACAGGCCTCAAGATCGCCCAATACTGTGGTGTGCGGGAAAGGATTGACCCTAACTTTTTTCAAAGCTTCGTGCGCGTCGATTTTGCCCCAGCCCCACAAGTTACTGCCACTAGTCGGGATATTGCCTGTATACTGATCTTCAATCGCTGTTTTTCTTAATATTTCTTTTATTTCATCAGGAGCCATACCGGGATTTGCCTGAAGCATCAGAGCAACAATACCGGTCACCATCGGAGCAGACATTGAAGTGCCTTGCATCGCTGCATAGTACCAAAATTTGTCAGATGAAGAAACTCCGTAGACCACTTCGCCTCTGAGAGTGCTTCCGCCATAGCCTTTAGCCCATGAACTTACAGACGATACGACAACATGTCCCGGAGCAGTTATATCGGGCTTCATTCTGCCGTCTGCCGTCGGGCCTAAGCTCGAGAACTGAGACAATTTGCCTTCTTCTTGATAGTAGGGAACTTTTTTATATTGGTCAAATATATTTGTGTAATCATTTTTACTTGTATAAGATCCGACAGTGATAGTGCTTTTCCCGGAGCCGCCGAGTTCTCCGACAGTCGTTGTTGTATTGCCGTTAACCGCAAACGATTTACCGTTCGAATAGAATCTACCGCCTGCAGAGCTGCCCGCTCCGCCGTTCCACATGTGAATTTCCCCGGTTGTAGATTTGACATAGCAAAGAATTTTGTCTGCGCTTGCTGTTTGAACCATTGTAAATATTCGCGGTTTACCGTTGAAAGTAGACGGAACAGCAGCAACATAAACATAACATAATTTGCCGTCAGAACCGGTTAAAGTCTGATTGCTGCCTTCATTGGACATTGAAGAAATATATTCTATACTGCTGACAATTTGATCGTTATTATAAAGACTGATGCTGACTTCGAAATCATATCCGGGCTGCCCCCATATATCAATCATGGCGACTCCTTTTTCAGGTTGGACGAAAGTCGCGATTGATCTCTTTGAAGATGTAAATTTCTTTGATAAATGCAAATTAGTACGTCCGGCGTTTCCTGCCGAGGCAACAATAATTTTGCCGGGACCTACCAAGTTATCACAGGCTTGATCGTAAAGAGATGTTCCGTCATGCGGACCGATATGAACACCGAGGCTGATATTAACTACAGCAGGCTTGCCCTGTGCCTCTGCCCTTTGGAATATATAATTTATCGCATCAACGATCGAGCTTTGTCCTGTGCTGATAATTTGTTCCGTGCCCATGCTGTAGGAAACCATGATGATTTCACTTTCGGGAGCAACACCCACATAAGCGCCGTCGGTTGCGATTCCTGAGCCCGCCGCTATGCCGGCTGTATGAGTTCCGTGAGTCTCGTAAGAATCGCCTCGGGCATTCAGCAAAGCGGTTTCGCCGACAATTTCATGACCGTAACCGAAACCGGAAGGACGTGTGCCGGTTTTTGCGGTCTGTATCCAGCATCTGCTGATCCGCAGATTTTCGCCTTCTGAATCATAGAACTGAGGATGTGTGAAATCAAAGCCTAAGTCAATTACTCCTACTACGACGTCCTTGCCTTTATATGGTTCTCTCAAAGCGTTTTTGCTGTTATTGTGAACCCAGTCAGTGTATGTAGCTGCTCGAGCTTTGTCAAGATTGGCAAAAACGGGTTCATCAACTTGGAGATATTCAAGCCCGGCGAGACCGGCTAATTGTTCCAAGAATTCTACAGGAATTTGTACCGCCCAGATGTTCCCGGCTTTTGTACCGATCAAAACGCCGGCGCGAATCAGTCTGTCTTCATCGATCGCAGAATTAACTTTGATCAATGATCCCGTATAAATTCTTTCATTGATTGTTCTGAGCATGTATATATTACCGGGATCCTTAGAATCCGAAAGCAATGTATTTTTCTTTTCCGAGGATTTGAAATCAAAGATCAAATCTTTCGTGATTGCAGACACTTTACTGTTTTCCGCGTCTATTCGCAGTTTAACCGGTGCTGTCGCATTCAAGCGGCCGGCAGGTGCATTAAGGTTTTGAGCTTCCGCAACGGAAACCAACATTAATAGTATTATCCATGAATAAGTAAATATTTTTCTCATCAAAGGCCCTTTTCTGATATTATTCGAAAACTAAATCGGGGTTGTATTTTTTATAAACAACTGTTTATAAATTAAATCATCCCAAGACTTTTAATTTAATAATTTATAGAATTGGAATCAACATAAATCATGATTATTCATATAAATATTTAAAAATAATCAAGTTTATTAAATTAATTAATTTTCTGAGAATCTGAAACAGGAATAATTTCTTTGAATGAAGCAGAAACAGTCGGGAATGTTGTTCGGAAAAGGAAGAACCGGGTCAGGGATATTATCGGAGATAGTGAGCAGGATTCAGCCTTGTGCTGCCCTGCCACAATTCGAAATGTAAAAATTCGCCGTCAGATGTTTTACCGGATTTCCCGATGCCTTTGCCTTTTGCTACTTTGTCATTTTTCTTGACCCATACTGATGACAAATTAGCGTAAACCGTTCGGACTCCGTTGCCGTGATTGAGAATGACCAATGTGCCGTAACCCGCCAGCCAATGTACCAGAGAGACTTTGCCCTTGGCAGCGGCTTTGACCACACTGCCTATTTGAATACTAATATCAATGCCGGGATTGTCCGTTACGGTTCTTGTTATCGGATTAGTGTTTTCGCCGAACGGACTTTGGATTCTCTTGCTCTTTACAGGCCATCTGATACTGCCTATCGGTACCGTCTTATAGGTTTGATTCTTGCCGCCTCCTTTTTTTATCTCTTTTTTTATAAGGTCACTGATTATTCTCTTTAGTTTTTTGGCGCTTCGTTTTTGATCGGCAAGTCTTCGTTTCGCAGTGATTTTGCGTTTTTGAATTTCTTTTAGATTTCGTTTATCGCCTTTGATTCTTCTGCCGAGATTAGTATTCTCAGTTGCTTTGTTCTTCATCAAATCAGCGTGCTGACCGGAAATATCAGACAGATACTCCTTGCGGTCTTTGACTGCCGTTAGAACTGAGTTCAATTGAAGAACGTACTTAATTAGTTTCCCGGTTAGTTTTTCGACATATATCGATGCGCGAAAAGTTTCGTCATCAGAATCGGGAAGCAGCATCAGCTCACTGTCGCTGATTTCATCTTCCAACCATACTTTTCGGCAAAGAGCGGCATAGTCAGTATGCATCATGTATCGATGAAGGACAAGATCGGACTGTTTTTTGTCAAGTTGGGAGATACTGTCCTGCAAACCGCCTATGCGATGTTCAATAGAAGAAATGGCGGATTTAAGAATATTGCGGCGTTTTTTGGATTTGCCTATGTGCTTTATAGTAGATTTTTCTTTGATATCAAGTTTGCGGATTTCCGCTTTCTTCCTTTTAATATCGCGGTTGAGTTTTTTCAAAGCACTCTCTTGTCGAAGCAATACTTTTGATTTCTCTTTTTTATCAGCTGCAGCATTTGCTGTTTGAGGCACAACAAATACTGATGCGGCCACAACTATGCAGGCAATGATAATTATCGAATAGAATTTAATAATACTTGAAACGAACACTGTTTTCCCCCCTGTGTTTGTTTAATATTCTCCGGAAAATAACAATATTTGAAACAATATCAAAATATTATTTAATTTAAATATTTGAAAATGCTACACTTTAATTAAATC
>JAQIDA010000129.1 GCA_027858275.1 Candidatus Kapaibacterium sp.
TCCTTTCAGAGGTTTTCAGTCACTTACCAAAGCATTGGTAGAAACTACTGATAAAATATCTCGCGATGAACTAAAATCTATGGCGGAAGCAATGCACAATTCTGCTGATCAACTCTCTGCGCTTCTCGGAAATCTGCTCCAATGGTCCGGCTTGCAAACAGGCACAATGATTTGCCGACCGGAAGAAATAAACCTCAATACGATTGTTCGTTCTGAAATTGACTTTGTTAAGACCGGCTCACAATTTAAAAACATCTCAATTGAGAACAATATTCCCGACGCAACGGTAGTGATAGCTGATAATTACATGTTGAATACAATTATCAGAAATCTCCTGTCTAACGCGATAAAGTTCACTGATTTTGGCGGCGCGGTAGTTGTCAGTGCATCTGACGGCTCAAACAATTTTATCGAAGTATCGGTAGAAGACAACGGAGTCGGTATTAATAAATCCACAATAGACAAATTATTCAGAATTGACCACAACACATCCGCCCCCGGAACTGCCAATGAAGCAGGTACCGGCTTAGGATTGATTCTATGCAAAGATCTTGTTGAAAAACACGACGGCAGTATCAGAGGTGAAAGCGAACCGGGGCAAGGCAGCAAATTTATTTTTACTGTCCGAAAAAAAATCTGATTTTTTTCTCAAAATTCCTCTTATTATTGTAATAATAAATTACCGGCCAATATGTAGTTTTGTTGAAAGTTGGTTTTTGATAGGGGCTTAGATAAAATGAAAAGAATAATTATCGCTGATGATCACGCCGTTGTCCGACACGGATTAAAAAGAGTTTGTCTTGACTTGTCGAAAGACACTCTAATCTCGGAAGTTGAGAACGGAAATGAACTGCGGCGAAAACTCCATACCGACAAATATGATCTTGTTCTTCTCGATATGAATATGCCGGGACGTGACGGTTTGGAAATACTAAAAGAAGTCAAGCATAATTATCCCAAGTTACCTGTCTTAATATTCTCGATGAACCCCGAAAAACATTTCGCTATTCGCGCAATCAAAGCCGGAGCCTCCGGTTATTTAAATAAAGAAAACAATGACGATGAAATCCGAAAAGCAATAGAACTTGTTCTTTCAGGTGAGAAATATCTGTCGCCTCGTACTACAGAATTACTTCTCAGCAACTTTGATGATGATCCCAAGCGCCCACTGTACGATAAGCTCAAAGACCGTGAATTTCATATACTGCGACTAATCGCATCGGGACATACTACTGCGCAGATAGCTCAGGAGCTATACATCAGTCCCAACACCGTTACTTCATATCGCAGAAATATATTAGCCAAACTCGGCAAAAAAAATAATGCTGAATTGACCATGTATGCGATAGAGAATGATTTGATTGAATAACGATCCGGAATTTCCGAATTATTTTTTCTCCGATTTTTTGCGTTTCTTTTTCGTATCAGATGTTTTACTGTTCTTTTTCCCATATCGATAGTAAGGCAATAAGTCCTTCATTTCCCCGGGAGGATTCTCATATCTAAACCATTCCTGCTCAACATAATATTTGCTTAACATCTTCATTGCCTCAGCAATAGTTCTGCCCATGTGGAAATGGTCTTTGTAAGTGATCAATTCTTCATAGCATCCGTCTGATCCCGAAGTTGTCTCGAGTGTCGCAGCCATCACTTTATCTTTATAATTGATCCACCACCACGCTTCAGGGAAAGTCTTTTTGCTGATTGGGGCGTTGGACTCGAAGCTCGGTCTGACATAAAAACTGTCTTTACACATAGCATCCGTCATCAGTTTTGCGAACATCAATTGTTTTACAAACAAAGAGTCCCCCTGCTCACCGTAAACCTTGTTTTTCTTGTCAAAATTTGAGTAGAAGTTGGTATAGATGAAAGATCGCCACAGAGGAGCTGCATTTTTGCTGTGGATATTCAGAGCCGCGAAAAATGCGGGTCCCTTTTTATTCAATCTTTTGATGGCTTTGTGCATCGCCTTAACTTCAGGCGGACAAGTTTCCCTTAGTTCGTATTGAGTCTTCTTGTCGCGAATCCACATTCTCTCGAGATCATAACTCGTTCCCGGGCTGACCCGGGCATTGCCGAGAACCACTCCGTCCACATTGACCATCGGCACTATATTATATATGATCTTATCTAAAGCCGCTATCCCGGAACACTTTGTACTCTCGCTCAAAAGATAATCAATCAGTCCTTCAATGATGAAAGAGCTGCCTGTTTCCGAAGGATGAGTTCTTGAGTGTATCCATACCCGACGCTTGTTTTTATCAGGAAAAGAGGGATCAGTAATTGAAATCATTTTTATAGCTCTGCCCTGAGCAGAAGCGCCGATCTTCTCGATTTTAGCGAATTTATCCTTCTTATATTTCTTGAGTAAATTTTCCAAACGCGAATATTGATAGGGATAATATCTCGCAATCCAGACCTTGCCCGAAACGTTGAACTTTTTTCGAATCGTATAGTTATACAAACCGTCAGTTATTTCGTCGCTTGTTATATCTTTGGGATTGAAGCGATGCCAAATTTCATTGTCGTAGGAATATACGGGAACAACGATTACTCCGCCCTTGAAGCCGTCACCTTGAATATGAATTACCGATTCGTTGCCTTTGATCACACCGTCCAAACGAACATACCACCAAGTTCTGAATTGCTTTGACAGTTTGTCGTTGTTGTTGTCATCGTGCATAACAACATTCCATTCAATAGAGCCGGTCATTGATTCACCTGCAGTTTGGACTGCAGCCGGGGCCTGTTTTTCCTTCTTAGGTTTTGAATAAGCATAATCATATTGATTAAAAATAAAAATCAAAACTACAGCCATAAAAATCAGTTTAGTGTTTTTAAACAATGTCATAATCTCGCTCATCTTAATTGAAATTTTAATCTGTTATTACTCACAGCTTCCTGCTTAAGCATTATCAGAACTAATTTAGCGAAAAATATCATCATTTCAAATTATCCCTTCGGGATTTTCCGGAAAAGACAATTATGCTATATCCTTTCCCAACCATATTCGCAATTGTATTCAAATCGGAGTTTTTCCGTATTAATCTCAACGTTTTGGCTGTCTGTTGCCCAATAGAGATCAATTGATTGACTACCATAAGGCATAATATTTGCCCAAAGCACAGAAGCATATGACGGATAATTTGCCGACAAAACGGTCGAATCATTCAAATGAAGTTTGAAAGTACGGAAAGCTTTGGGACGGTAAGCTAGAATACATCCAATAGTTCTTGGGCATATCACTAGGGGTCAAATCCTCACAATCATATTCAAATCGCAGCTTTTCAGGTACTATAGAATCATCATTACTAACAAAACGCCAACATATAGGAAAGGACATATCGTCTCCGGAAGCAATTATTGCTCCGGCTCTTAATCGACCATAAAAACCGTCAGCACAACCAAACCAAGAAGAATCTTGCCAAAGATTAATTGAATGAAAACCAATCATCATTGGTTCAATTGAATTGTTCTTGACTTCAACAGAACCGACAATCCAAGTGAATTCAGTATTATTGGATTCTTCAAAAAAAAAATAATCCG
>JAQIDA010000137.1 GCA_027858275.1 Candidatus Kapaibacterium sp.
CATCTATATCGGATCTGAGTTTCTCAATTTCCGTGGATCCGTATGCGATTTTGGTTTCAAGACTTTCTTTGCGCTTAATATTTTTTTCAACAGTTTGGTTGATTGTTCTGACACGATTCTTATGATCCAGCACTTCTTCGTTCACAGAGTTTGCTTCATTCCGCAAGGAATCTACTTCGGATTTCAGTCCGTCACGTTCTTTTCAGATTGCGCTGAAGTCCTGTTCAATCAGTTCTTTTTCGGCAGTCAAAAGGACTATATCATTATCTGTTTTTTCAATATCAGAGATCAATTTCTGAATATTGCGTTCAGCTTCTTCAATTTCTCGCTTGATTCTTTCCAAAGCATATTTCAAAGACTCTGTTTTTTGCTCGTTAACGGCAATATCTTTCTTTTTTTGTGCTTCTTCGGTTTTAATCCGGGTTTCTTCGGCAAGCGCGTCTCTATATTTTTCCTCGAGAGTTTGCAGCGTGAGTTTCAACTCTGCGACAGAAGCTTCGTCATCAGCCAACTCTTTTTCTCGGAATACTTTTCTGTTGTTAATCTCTTCAATTTCAAGATTGATCGAGTCGGATTGATTCTTATATAAATCGTACTCGTGAATCAGCAGATCAATTTCTAACTTTTTCAATTCTTCGTAGAGCTTATTATATCTTCTTGTTTTGGCAGCCTGACGCGCAAGAGTGTTGACATTCTTCCGAACTTCCTCGGCAATATCTCTGACACGCACCAGATCGCTCTGCACCGAGTTTAATCTCCTTGAAGCTTCCTTTCTTCGCATCTTGTATTTTTTTACACCGGCGGCCTCTTCAAACAAATGTCGTCTTTCTTCAGGTTTGCCGCTCAGAATCGCTTCTATCATTTTCAATTCGATTACAGAGTATGAATCAGCGCCCATTCCGGTATCAATAAATAGATCAGTGACATCACGCAAGCGACATTTTGTATTATTAATCAAATACTTGCTCTCTCCGCTGCGATAAAGTCGCCTTGAAACAGATACTTCATTGTATTCGGTAGGTAAAACATCATTGTTGTTCAGAAGAGTCAGAGAGACTTCCGCCATGCCGAGCGGCTTGCGTTTAGTCGTCCCGTTAAAAATCACATTTTCCATCAAATCAGAACGCAATACGGCAGACTTCTGCTCACCAAGCGCCCAGCGAATTGCGTCAACTATATTAGTCTTGCCGCAACCGTTAGGACCGACAATAGCCGTCATCCCGCCGTTGAACTTTATAACAGTCTTCTGAGCGAAAGACTTAAATCCGATTAATTCTAATTTTGACAGATACATATATTTTTTACTAATGTTTAATTTTCAATTATTCGATTCAAGAGAAGAATCTTGTTGTTCTTGCCTGAGCAAGGGAGCATGCTCCCTTGTTCTTAAAAACTCCCCTTCCTTTTCCAAGGAGGGGAGTTTTTAAGATTAAGATTCTCCTACAAATACCCTTTTTTCGGCATTTTCAACAACATCGGAAACACTGCGAATACTGTTGTATAGAGGGATATTGCGATCCCGTATTTCAAGAAAAACGGCATAAACATCAACTCGCTTGATTTCACATACATGAAAAAGTAGATAGCGTTATGCACTATCGAGCTGAATAAAACTATCAGTAAAAATCGATAGCTGCCGATGATAAAATCTGTTTTCTTTTCTCTGTGAAACCAACCGGCAATTAATCCGACTACCGTTTTAGTCAATGCTCCGGTTCCGATCACAGCATCAGGAGAAAGAAAATCAAATATCAAACCTATGAAAAAACCTGCGAAAACTCCGACAAATTGCCCTTCGCGAACTGCTATCAACACGCAAAGTATAAGAGTCAAATCCGGCATCAGTCCTTCAACCGATATATAATTTATCACCGTAAGATTCGCCACGGACAGAACAATCGCCGAGACAAAATACACAATGAAGCGAATATTTCTCGCTTTATTTGTGTTTTCCGGTTTAAATTTTATTTTCATTTAATTACAAGTTATCTTTATATCGTTCAATTTCTTTTTATACTTTGAATCTGACAATCAGCGTCTGCGTCTCGCTTTGCTTTGTCGGATTCTTAATTTTTCTTCCATATCACTTACAACAGCTTCTCGTTCGGGATTCGAAACGAAGTTAATAATAAAAACTAACTCAAGATTCGCGAATTCCGCAAACGGCTCAACTTCGACTCTTTGAAATATATCTCCGGGTCTTTCAAATGCGGCGCGAACAATTCCTATGGGCAATTCCGCCGGATACTTGTTGCTGTAGCTTGATGTCAAAACTGTATCGCCGATTTGAACACCATAGGACTTAGGTATATTCTTGAGTTTAAACTTCCTGCCGCCAACCCATTCCAAAATTCCGTCAATACGGCTGTTTTGAATTTTCGCGGCAATTTTAATATCTTTATTGACAATCAATTCTACCAAAGAATAATTGTCAGACACCCCTACTATTCGACCGATTAACCCAAGGTCATTACGTACGGCCATCCCAACTTTTATACTGTCCTGTTTGCCGCGATTCAGAGTATTGAAATTGAGAAGACCAATAGCTGATTTTCCTACAACATCCGCGCTAATATATAAATAATCTCTATGATCTTTTAATGTCATCAGATCGCGTAACTTGTTGTTTTCAATCAAAGCTCGACGCATTTTTGTGATTTCAAATGAATTTTCCAGATTGAGTTCGCGCATAGAGCGATTTTCACTGATGAGCAAAGCGTTGTAGGGCATGAATGAACTGAATTCCTGGAGTCTGCCGACTGAACCGATAACAAATGAGCGAAATCCTCCCATTTTAGAAATATCTCCGACAGATATCAGCGAAAGACTGATAACAATCAGAGCAGTAAAAGCGAAATACTCTTTATATCTTTCTATGAAGTCGAAAAATTTTCGCATCTCGGAATTGGTAGACCTTGTTTTTGGGTACAGTATGAATTATTGTTGCTGTCTGAGTTGAATTCATCACTCAGTCCTGAATAAAAATACACGACTCAAATTCGAACCGTGTATTCTTTATGTTTTGTCTGTGAAAGGTCTTGCTTTAGTATCTTGCGCTTTTGATCAGCACTGATGAATAATCGCTGAGACTTTCAAGAACTTTGCCTGTTCCTCTTACTACGGCTGTCAACGGATCTTCAGCCACATGAACCGGCAGGGATGTTTCTCGGCGAAGTCTCTCGTCCAAACCTTTCAACAAAGCGCCGCCGCCGGAAAGCATGATACCTCTGTCGAATATATCCGCGGCTAATTCGGGCGGTGTCTTTTCCAGCAGGGTCAAAACACTCTTAACTATCTCATTAACTGATTCGGCAAGAGCTTCACGAATATTTTCGGAGCTGACCCGGATCATCTTTGGAATTCCGGAGATCAGATCGCGTCCTTTGACTTCCACTTCTACTTCCTCCTCCAGAGGAACTGCTGAGCCAACCTGACATTTGATCATTTCCGCTGTTCTGTCACCAATTAAGATATTATGAATGCGTTTGAAATATTGGACTACGTCAGCAGTCATTTCGTCACCGGCAATTCGCATTGATTCATCACTGACAATACCTGACAGAGCAATCACTGCTATTTCTGTCGTGCCGCCTCCGATATCAACGATCATTGATCCGATAGGTTCGTGGACATTAAGACCAATTCCTATCGCGCCGGCCATAGGCTCGGCAATCAGATGGACTTCTTTAGCGCCGGCATGTTCACAAGAATCTCTGACTGCGCGTTTTTCCACTTCGGTAATACCCGAGGGTACGCATACTACAATTCTTCTGGCAGGTTGCCAACTCAAGGAAACTTTTCTGATAAACGCGCGGAGCATGCCTTCTGTGATTTCAAAATCAGCAATAGCACCGTCACGCATCGGACGTATTATTTCAATATCCCTGTGAGTTTTACCAACCATAGCCTGTGCGTCATGCCCGATAGCAATAATATGCCTGCTCGAACTGTCAAATGCTACAATGGAAGGCTCATTGAGTACTATCCCTTTGCCCGGCATCCAGATAAGTGTGTTTGCCGTGCCGAGATCAATCGCCACATCATTGGAAAACAATCGGAAAAATCGGAAAAAATCCATGGACTATATCTAATATGTTAATTTTCAAACTATTACAAGTACCGAACTACTAAAATAACAGATTTAGACCGAAATTAATAAAAAATTTTTGATTTAATCAAAACTAATTTCATTTTTTCCAATTTTGACTATCTCAGAACAAGAAGATAGTATGTTCCGGACTGATTATACAGGCAATTTTAGAAGTTCAACGAATCAGTATTTTTCTGTGTATTTTCGATAGGATGTGTTGATGTTATTAGCATTCAACTAAAAATCCCTTCTCGCATACACAAAAAGAGATTTTTTATATTGTCAGCGAGGAAAACCTTAATCAGGCATTATTGTTTTTCTGCCGATACAAGTATATTCAAAACCACTTTCCTGCATCTCATCAAGATCAAAAAGATTTCTGCCGTCAAAAATGATCGGCTTGCTCAATTTGGATTTGATTTCATCAAAATCAGGTTTTCTGAACACAGTCCATTCAGTTGCGATAATCAATGCGTCAGCTCCGTCCAAGCACAATGAATGATTTTTTTCATAACTAATTTTGTCGCCAAAGCGGAGTTTTGTGTTCTCAACAGCTTCCGGATCATAAGCCTTGACTTTTGCACCGCCTTCTAATAATCTTTCGATAATGGTGAAAGCCGGAGCTTCGCGAGTGTCATCAGTATTAGGTTTGAACGCCAATCCCCAAAGAGCGAATGTCATTCCTTTGACATTGTTATCGAAGCG
This sequence comes from Candidatus Kapaibacterium sp., assembly GCA_027858275.1. Taxonomy (GTDB): domain Bacteria; phylum Bacteroidota; class Ignavibacteria; order Kapaibacteriales; family UBA2268; genus JAQIDA01. The sequence continues at coordinate 4,796 of JAQIDA010000137.1, forward strand.
TTTGAGAATAGTATTAATAAATCTGTGTCGCTGCTGATCGTTAACTTCGTGTGCTGCCGTAACGATTTTCAAAGGCAAACCTACGTCTTCGGCTGAGTGCATCAATGCACGAACATCTTTAGGAAAGCAAGAGCCTCCGTATCCGATACCGGCAAAGAGGAATCGTTTTCCGATTCTGCTGTCTGCGCCCATACCCGCGCGAATTTTTTCAATATCCGCTCCGATAGCTTCGCAATAAGCAGACAAGTCATTCATATAAGATATCTTGACCGCAAGGAATGAATTCGATGCGTATTTTGTCAATTCTGAACTCTTTTCGTCCATTACGATAATCGGGTTGCCGCTTCTTACGAAAGGTTCGTAGATATCTCTCATAAAGTCCGCGACGTACTTGCTTGAAGTACCGATTACAACTCTTTCGGGTTTCAATGAATCTTCGACGGCAAATCCTTCGCGAAGGAATTCCGGATTAGAAACTATATCGAATTGTTCGTCGGATATATATTCCGCAACTATATCATGTACTTTTACCGCTGTTCCGACCGGCACAGTGCTTTTATTTACAAGTATTTTGTGATCGCTGATTTTGTTGTCACGAATCATTTTCGCTATATCAGCCGCACATTCCGTTACATGATGCAAATCGGCTGAACCGTCTTCGCTCGGAGGAGTCGGAAGACATAAAAATATAATTTCACATTCTTTGACGGCTGTTTCGAGATCCGTCATGAATTTCAAACGACCTCTGTTAAAATTTCTTTCTACCAAACGAGGTAAACCCGGTTCGAAAATAGGAAGAATACCTTTTTTCAAATTGTTGATCTTCTTTTCATCTATGTCCACGCAATAAACATCATTGCCTGTTTCGGCAAAACATGTTCCGGTTACAAGACCTACATATCCGGTCCCGACTATTCCAATCTTTTTAGCCATAACTCTCCTGAAATTTCAATTTTTACAGTTTCTCGCTACATTGTGTTTTCACGACAAACGGTTAACTATATTGTTTGTATTAATTACTTAGGACAAGGGAGCATGCTCCCTTGTTGAAACATATTATCCGGAACTAATCATATATTCTTTGTATTCTATTGCAACATAGTGCTTTAGCGCTATGCAAAGCCATGGTAACAATCATTTTTGCAGACAGCTAAAGCTATCCGTTGCAAATACTTGCAACAAATACATGAATAATAAGAATTATATCATATCCAACAATTTGAATGTCACTAATATCAAAACGATTAAGAAAGCTAACGATACAGCAAACTTAATAAACTTTTTAAATATAGAGAAAATTATACCGATTACCAAAATCGCAATAATAATAATCGCGTAATCCGGCAGTGAAGTCAAATATGCGTATACTTCAGACATAGTACTTTCGTTCATTTTTTCAGCTCAAACGGAATGTGAATGTGATAACGCCTTTCATTATGATGTCGTCTTTCAGGGGATTGAAACGCCATTTGCGTAATGCGCTTTGCGCGGCTTGTTCTAATTGTGGATCACCCTTTGTCAAAGGGATCATATCTATTACTCTGCCGTCACTCGACACAGTGAATCTTATTTTAATTTGGGCTCCTCTGTTCAGGTCTTTCGGGTATCTCGGAAGAACTTTTCTCATGACAGTTCTGTTGCCGCCGCCGCCCCATTCGATCTCACCGAATCCTTTGCCCTTGCCTTTGCCGAATCCTTTGTCACCCAGACCTCTGCCGTCGACACTGCCGTCCAGTGAACCGACATTATTGCGGTCGCTGCCGCCTCTGTCTGCAATATTTCTACCGTCAGTAGACAGCTCGTCAACCGGATTAAAATCGGAAGCGTTTTCTACATCTGTATTTTCTGAAGCGTTTCTGTCATGTCTTGTAGCTCCGGCACTTTCGGCATCGTGAAAATCCGATTGAGGATTCTCTCCTGAATTTCTTCTGCCTTCAGCGGTCAAGTTGCCTTTGCTCATCCCTGTTCCGTCTCCGTCACCAAAGCGAATACTAATCATTGTATCCATAGGAATAGTACTACGCCTGTAGTCAGGTATATCAATTCGTAAATCACTAACCGACATTGCAAACATCCAAACAAGCAAAATCACCGTAGCCACTACGAATCCCTTTGCCGTGTTTGGGTCCCACGGTATTTGCAACTGAAGAGGTTGCGGGTCATCTCTCATAGGAACATACATAAGAAGCTTAGCCCCAAATATCAAAAAATATTATCTGACTCGGTCTATCTTATCTGACTCGATCAATCCAAGTTTGATCAAATCCCTGTTTAATTGCTGCCTTTTTGGCTTCGGCTTGTGTAGAGAAAGCGCCGAAACGCACTCTGTACATCATAGTGTTTCTAATTTTTTTAGTTGTGATAAAGGCCTTATCCACGTTCTTCTTTATCAAACGAGCCAACCATACTTCCGCGTCGTCTTTAGACGGAGAGGAATAGACCTGCACCGTGTATAATCTTCCTGTTTTTGCTTCTGCAGGAGGTGCTGCCTTTATGTCTGTCTTAGCATTTGCCTTAGCCGGTGCTGATCTTTTTGACGCAGTTTTAGTCAGCTTATGAACACGAGTTGTATTCTGTTGGTCTATAATCACATCATCCGACTTCGGCACTTCAATCAAAAACTGATCTTCAATGATTATCGGCTCAACATCATCAATAACTTCTGTTTCATGAACAGGCTCTGAATATACGCCTTGATCAACTTCAACAATTTCCTCAGTTTCGAATATATTTTGAGAGGATTTGTCCACGCTTGTCTCAGTCTTCTCTTCTCTGCTGTTCCTGTAAATATCCGCGGCAAGTGCTAAGATCAAAATAATTATTGCGGAAACAACTAATGTTTTCAGAAGAGATCTTTTTTTATTTGTAATTACCGCCTGTGCGGCAGAAGGCACAGCTTTTTCCGATTCAGAAACAGGAGATTCTTCCTCATATTCTGAATAATCCGGCATAGTGCCCGGATAAGCATCCTGATTCTCGCTGAAGAAAGTGTCATCACCGGGAGTTTCGGAGTTGAAACCTCCGATCTTTTCTTCCGGCCGCAAGTCGTTATCATCAATAGCAGCCATAATAGTGTCTTATATATTATTCAAAAAATCTTATAATTGCCCAATCTTTAGAACTGCCACAAAACTCCGAGCGACAGAAACAGTCCCTTTTCTTTATAGCCGTTCCACATGAATATACCTGAATTAGTCAAATTATCAAAATCAATATATACTTTTATATCATTTATTATTTGATAGTTTGCCGAAACACTCAGATTTACGAAGCCGTCAATGCTTGTGCTGTTGTCCAAATCAGCAAATCTCTCTCCGATATAAATCAGTCCAATTTGCGTGCCAAATTCTTCAGTCCACTGACGTTTATAATCTGCGGCAGCTGTCAAAGCCGGCATATTGGGTGCTTGTTTATCGTTATCCGACATGTTTGAATAGGTATATGTCAAATTTCCGAACAGCTTATCTTTATCACTTATGCTCGCAAAAGCTTCTGTGATAACTTCTATTTTGTTCATCTGAACGTAATCAATCACAAAAGTTCCGTCGGGATTAGTTGCCTTCGGCAAGAAAACGGGAGTTCTCTCAGTTGCCGTAAATCTTGTGCCGAAGGACATTCTGTATCGAACATTAGGATGATAGAGCAGATTAGCTTTAATCGCCGGCATATTATACTCAAAATCAACAAGCGAATTATTATTCACGTAAGGATTCATTTCCGCAGCTTGGCGGAATGAATTTTTGTTCAATCCGGTTAATGCTCCGCCGCTGATTGTGAACAGCTCACTGAGCCTATAGTCAGCGTCGACTGACAGCAACAAGCCGCCTCGCTCCGTCCCGTCGGAATTGCCCGCGCCCTGAATACCTGCATTAATATTAAAAGTAAATTTTCCGTATAAAAACCTCGAAAAGGCATTTGCCTGCAAAAAGTGCGCGCTATTGCCGCGAACATTATGAAAATCGACTGCAACATTGCCGCCGAGTTCATATTTATCACTAACCTTTTTTATCTTCAGGTATCCCGAGAGATTATTATCATTCGCATTTGCACTGTTCTGAGACATTTTAAAAAATCCGAGATCAGCACCGGTACAAAAAGCAAACCCTGAATAATTCCCCTCTGTGCTAACCGCAAGGTCGAAATTAATAAGTGATCTTTCAGGAGCATCGCTGACAGAATATAATTTATAATCTCGATTACGGAAATTAACTGTCGTTCTCGTGCGACTTCCGCCCATTATCCAATATTTTTCATCAGCAAGATAATCTGATGACAGCAAAATGCCGTAATCAACAGCATTCGAATTGTCGACAAACTCGCCCGTGTTTTTTATAAAAGCTCTGCCGTAAGCATCAAAATGCCCGAAATCTCTGCGATACTCACCTTGAGCAGTGATAATCGAATATAATCCCACGCTTCCCTTGATAAATCCTGTTCTGCGTTTTTCCTGCATTATTTTATCCGGTAATGCTTCGGGAGGCAACAATATCGGCTGTTGTTTCTGCAAAGAATTCAGCGAATCAAGTTGGGCAGCACTCATAGGCCCGATCTTTTCGGGCGCGCGCTTTGTTCCGGATTTAATACTTAATTTGGCCTTGCCGTCGATTATATAATTAGGCAATTCCAAGGGCTGAGATTTATTATCCGCCGACTCCTGAGCATAGGCTGTCCCATAGGCGAACAAGCATATAAACAGAGCGGTCGATATTTTTATAATATTCATTTTCATATTGTTAAAAACTAATTTCAAATTATCAGTTAGTATTCAAGTATTTTTTATTTGTTCTTATCACAACTTCTTGAGTTTTTCAATTATAACATCAAACTCAATTTATGAGTTTTTTCAATCTGTTTATTCTATGATGAGCTGTTTTCGCGAATTCATCATCCATACGGATAGATTTAAGCACGAGGTATATTTCACGAGCGGCTTCATAGTCCTCTGCTTTTTCATAGCACTCTCCGAGGCTGAGCAATGACAGTGAGTACCAATCTTCATAACCGTCATATTTATCGCGAACAGTCTCGAAAGCTTTTGTCGCGTCTTTATAGTTCTTTTCGCGCATATTCAATTCGCCGATATGATAGCTGCATTCTGCCGCCATTTCAGGATTATATTCCTTCTCTGCCAAATCAGCAAATATCGTTTTGGCTGAATCATACATCGACTTCGATCTGAAATACATTCCCATACGGAACAATGCCTGATCGGCGTATTCCTTGCCTCTGTATTTCTCGGAAACCACTCTGTACAGATCAATCGCCCCGATTGTATCTCCAATTTCCTGTTTGATAACGGCGCGCTCAAAGCCGGCCTGCGAGGCGGCATCATGCGATGGATAATCTTTTTCAATTTCGATCATTAACGAATCGGCGAAACGTACGTCACCCTGCTCTTTTTTCATCAAACTGAGTTCTAATATTCCGAGCGGCGTGTTATCACTGTTCGGATACGTTTTTTTCAATTTCAAAAAGGCTTTTTCCGCGGCATCCAATTCATTCAATTTTATATAGCTTCGACCCATCATCAACAATGCTTCCGAACTGCGTTCGCTGTTCGGATACTTACTGATAAAAGTTTGATATTCTTTAACAGCATCGGGATATTGACGTCCGTTATAGAACAATTCCGCTTTTTTGTATTTAAATTCAGGCGCGAACGGTGAATTAGGATTTGATTCCACAAATGTATCAGCTATTTCAATCGCCAGACTGTCCTGACCCAAAACACGGTAGCAATCCTGCATTCCTTTCACGGCTGCCGGTCCGTATCCGCTGCTCGGATAATCACTGACTACTACATTATATGCAGTAATCGCTTCTTCGAATCGACCGAGATTATAATAAGCATCCGCAATTGTATATCTTGCCTGAGGCACCAAATCTGATTTGGAATAGGCCTGAATCAAAAATTTGAAATCGTCAATCGCTTCAGTGTATTCTCGTTGTTCAAAACGAATCCATCCGTTTAAATAGAGAGCGTGAGCCGCCAGAGAAGAACGGGGATACATACGCACAAAATTCAGCAAAGAAGAAACAGCTTCTTCATGACTGCCGAGTCTGTACAGAGAATGACACAATTGATATGCACAATATCTGCCTTCTTCAGTTTTCGGAGCTCTTCGAGCCGCTTTGCGATAGCTGTCGGCAGCGCTTCTGAAATTCTTCGTTTTATAATAACCGTCTGCCTGACGAGCAAGCACTTCGAGAGCAAACTTAGATTCGGGATATTCGCCGATCATTCGATCGAATATTTTTGATGATTTATTGAATTTCCTCAATCTGAAGTGAGACCAACCCTGACCGTACATAGCTTCTTCGCGGCGATCACTTTTCGGGTATCTTTTCAGAAGTGAAGCATAAGTATCAGCGGAATTATTCAACAAATTTGATCTATAATAAGCTTCCGCAAGCCAGAAGAGAGCTTCATCCGTTCGATAGTCTTCCTTTGTTTCGGCGATATATGCCAAGAACGCCGGAATCGCCTCGCCGTTTCGTTGACTCTGCACAAGCGAATAACCGCGTTTAAAACGAGCTTCGGACAAATAGAAATCTTTTTTAGGCATAAACATATATGAACTTCTGAGAGCCATTTTCTCGGCAGCTTTGTACTCTTTTACTGCTTTGCTCCACAATCTTAATTCCATATATGACGCGCCGAGCAATAAGTGAATACGTTCGGCGACGATTGCTTCATTGGCTTCGCGCACGGCTCTTTCGAGTATGCGTTTAGCGTCCTGATACTTTTCTGCTTCATAATAAAGCTGCCCGAGTTCGAGCAATACTTGACTTGTATAATGATAGTCCGGCTGAACTGACAGCGCGGATAATTCTTTTTCAGTCTGTTTGAGGTCGCCGCTTCTTTTCAGGGCGACTATGCGATATAATTTAGCCGCATCTTTTACACGAGTTCCGCCGCCAAAGTCATTATTAATAATTTCATTATAATATACCATCGCATCATGGTTTTTACCCTGATTGAGCAAAGCTCTGCCGGCACCGAGACGAACATAATTTGATAATTCGGAATCATAGAATGTTTCCAAAAAGGCTTTGAACACCGCAAAAGCTTTTGGATAATTTCCGGCCAGTATATATGCTTCGCCGCGAAGATATTGCAATTGCTCTGCAGCGTTATCGGCAAACAACTGTTTTTCATACAGCTGTCCGATTGAATCTTCCGCAAAAATATGTTTGATCGTATTATTAGTACTTTCCATCGCAACCAAAGCAGGTTTGGGCGAACGCAGAATTAACCGATTGTTGATTTCGCGTATTCTCGAGCCTACCAAAGAATTCGAGAAAGGATGTTTGCGAGCAACAGTGCTGTAATAATTTACAGACATCTCATAATTACGACTGATTTCAGCAATCATACCGAGAGCGAAAAGCGCGTCATCAGAGTAATTGCCTTGGGGATACTTAACAAAGCATTCCTCAAACAGAGGACGAGCTTCCTCGTATCTGCTCTGATGCACATAGGACAAGCCGCCCCAATAAAGGGCTTTGTGAACCAATGTATAATAAACGGAATCATTGCGGAGTCCTGCCTCTTCGACAGCAAGATTTTTCGCCTTGTCGAACAGTTTCACAGCTTCGGGATACTTCTTTTGATCGAAAGCCATGTAGGCACGGAGCAAAGCCGCATGTGGAATCAGCGGTGAATTTTGACGGTTTAACATAAATTCCCGCAAACGACCGTCGGCGACATTATAATTCTCTGAAGCGAAATCAATATTCGCTCGGAGAATCGTGGCGTCGTCAGTACTCGGATTGTCGGGAAAGTTATTAGTGATATCGCGCAAATCATCCTCGGCACATCGTACCGTTGCCTGCTTAAACGTCTCAAAGCTTTGTTCCACGCCTTTCGAGCCGTAATGATACAGAGGATTATCAATTTGCGATTTTAAACCGCTGAAGCCGAAAATCAGCCCCGCAGTAAACAAAACAAGAGTCTTTTTTATTGAACGCATAGACGTTGGGTTATCGTTTTTGTCTCGATTCGAATTAATTCGAAGCCCCTCGAGCAAAACCGATCTTAAATATTTATTGTCAAAACTACTTATGCCGCATTTTAAATTTACGAAAAAAACATTCTATAAACTAAGTATTTTTTAAGGGAATTCTATATCATAGTGATATACTCTCAAACTCAGACCCGCTCAAATAGTGTCATTTATCTGACATGTATCGAATTATTTGCACAGAGGAGTTACACAGTTTTTGTGCGGAGGGGCGAAGAAAGGGCTTACCGTGTTGAAGAAGATGAAGCCCACCGAAGAAGGTGGACGCCATCGAAGAGAAAACAGAATCTTGTTTCTTTGATGAGGTCCACTTTCTTTAGTGTCGGACATCTTTGGTACGAGCCTCTATTCAGAATACTCGCGTTTAACGATCACAACGGTCTTATCATCGCTTCTGTCTTCTTTGCCGGTGAATTTGTTTACGTCTTCTATAATGCCCTTTGAGATTTCTTCAGCTGACTTTTCGTGCATTTCTAAAATGACATTTTTAATACGCTGCTCTCCGTAGAATTCACCCTTTTTGTTTCGGCTCTCAGTAATTCCGTCCGTATACAGCACAAGGACATCACCTTGGTGCATTCGGAAATTTTCTACGCCGAAAGTCTGTTGCTTCATTAATCCCAGCAGCCCGCCTGTTGGTTCCAGCATCTTGAAGTTCCCTTCTGTAGGACGGTAATGGAATGCAGGACAATGCCCCGCATTTGCATAGAGAACCAGTCTGTTGGACGACATTGACAGTTGGCAATAAAACAGAGTGACAAAGCGCTCATATGGGAATCTGTCAAAAATCAATGAGTTTAATTTAGAAATAAACTGTGATATCTTCGGAGAAAAATTCATTCCCATTCGAATCGCGCCTGATACAAACAGAGCCTGAATAGCTGCCGGCAGACCACTGCTCGCGGCATCGCTGATGAGAACTGCGAGTGTCTCTTCTTGCTCGTCAGTATTGAGAATGTAATCGAAATAGTCACCACCCACAAAACTCGATGGTATACAAATTCCGTAAATGGAATAATCGTGGAATTTATACGAGCTTTCGGGCAGAAGATTCTTCTGAATTTCAGCCGCTTTGCTAAAATCTTTTTGAATTTGTTGCTGTCGGGAATTATTTGCAATGCTGCGAATGGTTACCGTTGCGACACCACTAATAATATTCAATGTTTCATAGAATAAGGGCAGTATTTCCGGAGCATTGAAGCCAATCAAATATTTAAAATATTCACCGCCCGGAAGTTCCTCAATGTCACCAACACCTGTAACTGAATACAGCTCTATACCTTTTTCTTTGAGGAATGAATTAGTCTCGTATTTTAGAATTGTGCGCTTGGAATTCAATTCAGACAAAAAAGGATAATCCGTAATAGGTAAGGAATAATCTGCCGGCAGATCAGACCCGTCGCCGAATTGATAATTCAATTCGTATGATTCTTCCTCAGAATTCAACACCCATACACGCCCGCTGTTAATTTCAAAATCAACGTGAGATACGATGTCTTTGACAAGTGTTTGAAGAAATGAAATATCAGAATCATATTCTTTGTTCGAAATTTCTTCAAGCAGTTTGTATGTGTCTCTTTGAGATAAATAATTGGAATACATGTTGTTTACATACCAAGAATTTGTTTAAAATACGATAATTAAATTAGACCTTCTTTTTTCAAAGCAGCGCGTACTATTTCTTTGTTTTTTGTTTTAAGCGGGAACATAGGCATTCTGTATTCCTCTTTGATCATTCCCATTGCCGCCAAAGCGCCTTTGACCGGGATAGGATTTGATTCGATAAAGTTCGTATTCATAATGTCCAGCATTTCGTAATGAATTTTTCGAGCTTGATAGTATTTTCCTTCCAAAGCCAGATCAGTAAGTTTTTTAAACTTCGCGGGCATAATGTTTGAAACAACGGAAATCACGCCGTTGCCGCCTATAGAAATAATTGGCAATGTCAGCAAATCGTCTCCCGACATCAATTCAAAGCCCTCAGGCTTATGATGAATAATTTCAGCCATCTGAGCAATATTTCCTGAAGCTTCTTTTGTAGCAATTACGTTTTTACATTCCTCGGCTACTCTTAGTTGAGTTTCTGCCGCCACATTTGTAGCTGTTCTGCCGGGAACATTGTATAGTATCTGGGGCATATCAACAGAGTCGGCAATAAATCTAAAATGCTCAAATAATCCGTCCTGAGTCGGCTTATTGTAATAGGGAGTTACAATCAAAGCTGCGTCTGCTCCGCGTTCTTTAGCCACCTTAGTAAGCTTAACTGATCCCTTCGTATCATTGCTTCCGGTTCCGGCAATAATCGGGACACGACCGGCAGCGTATTCAACTGAATGAGTTATTACATCTGTTTTCTCCTGAAACGACAGAGTGGGACTTTCGCCTGTTGTGCCGCATACAAGTATGCCGTCTATTTTATTTTCAATTTGAAAATCAATAAGGCCGTCCAACGACGGATAATCTATAGAACCGTCTTGATTAAATGGAGTTACAAGAGCAGTAATTGTGCCTTTGATAGTCGTTAATTTCATCGTTTGACCCCGTATGTTTCATAAGAATTAAAAATACTTTGATTGCAATCGTTTTTCATAGCGTACTGACTGTCGACCGGAGTTGTTTTTTTGAAAATTATTTGAGGAAAGCTCAAATTGAATAAAACATCCCGGATCAACAGCATACATGATGCAAATATAGTATAAATAAGCTGTTTATACAAACGATGAAAGAATAATAGCCGACATTAACAAGCTTTGAAACGGATATTCCTGTTTCGGAAAACTGATCTGAATCAAAAATCAAAAATTATTTTTTTCTTCATCTAATATTAGCTTATATTTGGAACGATAAAGAATGAATTATAACCGAAGGATAATTGATAAATGATTAAGAAAAGAACGCTGATCACATCGGCTCTGCCGTACGCGAACGGTTTTATACATCTCGGACACGTGGCGGGCGCCTATCTCCCCGCTGATATTTACGCAAGATTCCAGCGCCTGAGTGCTGAGGAAACTTTGTATATATGCGGTTCGGACGAACACGGAGTTGCAATAACAATTGCCGCCGAAAAAGAAAAAGTGACTCCCAAGGATATAATAGATAAATATCACGAAGCCAACAAAGCAGCATTCGACAAACTCGGAATTACTTTCAACAAATATTCACGAACATCAATTCCGGAACATCGGGACACAGCCCGTGAGTTTTTCGGTGATTTCCTGAAAAAAGGATTTCTTAACGAAAAAGAAGAAGAGCAATTCTATGACGAAAAAGCAAAAATGTTTTTGCCCGATCGCTATGTAGAAGGTATTTGCCCCAACTGCGGAGCTGACGGTGCGCGCGGCGACCAGTGTGACGCTTGCGGAGCTTATTATGATCAAACAGAATTGAAAGACCCTAAATCGCTCGTCAGCGGCGACACTCCGATTGCTAAAAAGACAACTCATTGGTATCTGAAATTCGGCGAATTCCAAAAATTCCTTGAGAAATATATTGAATCTAACGATCCGGAATGGAAAGATAATGTTCTTCAACAGAGTCGCAGTTGGCTCAAACTCGGTTTGACCGAGAGAGCGATTACTCGTGATTTGACATGGGGAATCGACTTAAAGGGAATCGAAGGAATCGACGACAAAAAAGCCGAAGGCAAAGCCTTGTATGTTTGGTTTGACGCGGTTCTGGGCTACATTTCGGCTACAAAAGAGCTAATGAAAGAATACGAAAAAGCGGGTAAAGCCGCACCCGAGGACTGGAAAAATAAATGGTGGCAAAACGATGATACTCGTTATCTCGCTTTTATAGGCAAGGACAATATCGTGTTCCATACATTGATTTTCCCGGCAATGTTGCACGGCAAAGGCGAAAATTATATTCTGCCGACAAACGTCCCCGCCAATGAATTTTTAAATCTCGAAGGCCGGAAATTCTCAAAATCCAAAAATTGGAGCATTGATCTTCAGGACTTTTTTAATGATTTCCCTGATAAATTCAGTGTCGACGCACTCAGATACGCCATCGCGACTAATTTCCCGGAAACAAAAGATGCTGATTTTACATGGAAAGATTATCAGGCAAGAAACAACAACGAACTCGCCGCGATTTTCGGAAACTTCGTTAATAGATCAATGCAGTTCACGCACAAGAATTTCGACGGAAAAATTCCTGAATTATCCGGGAAATACAAAGATATTGACGCAAAATGGGCGGACTTGGCAGAATTTGTCAAGAACAATCCCGATGCTGTAATCAATAAAGAAGACTTTGGAATTTTCAATGACAGCGATTTGCTCGCAATTCGTTCGCTCGTCGCCGGAATCGATCTTGTTTCCAATCATTACAATCGTTTCCGCTTCCGTGACGCTATCACTGAAACTATGAATATTGCCAGAGCCGCTAATAAATACTTCAACGATGAGCAACCTTGGAAAACAGCGAAAAACGATCCGGAAGGATGTGCCAAAACTTTGTATATATGCGCTCAGTTGGTTCGTTCGCTTGCCGTAGTTTTCGCGCCGATTGTTCCGAACGCCTGTGCGCTGATCAACGATTATCTCGGTATCAAACAATCACTCGGCGAAGTTGATATAAACGCTGATCTGATAGATACATGGGCAAGCGCCGCGCTTCCGATATTGAAACAGGGGGCGGAAATCAAGAAACCCGCAATTCTCTTCCACAAAGTGGAAGACGAAACCGTTACGGCTCAAACAGAAAAACTCGGCGAAAAACAAGCCGCCGCCGAAGCTGAAAAAGAAGAACTCATCACATTCGATGAATTTATGAAAGTGAAACTTCGTACGGCGAAAATCATCGAAGCGGAGAAACTCAAAAAATCCAAAAAACTCCTAAAATTACAAGTCGATCTCGGCGGAGAAAAACGTCAGATCCTCGCCGGAGTTGCGGAATTCTACAAACCGGAAGACTTAGTCGGCAAAATAATAGTAGTAGTTGCCAATCTGCAACCGGCAAAAATCATGGGTACGGAATCACAAGGAATGATGCTCGCCGCAAGCACTGATGACGGCAAATTATGCTTTGTCACTCCGGAGAAAAGTGATATTGGAGCAGGCGCGGAAGTAAGATAATTTTAAGACTGTAGGGGCGATGCCCGTGTGCTCGCCCGGCGAATCACAAATCTTGTTCAGATGTTTGACACCGAAGAAAGTGTCCTACATCGAAGAAATCAGATTCAAAATTCTGAATAACTACTCAAAGTAACAAACATGAACAACGAAAAGATTTTCAAAACTAAAACAGGATTTTGTCATATACTACCCGATATGATTATTCTTACGAGAGACAGCGTTGTAGGAGATGTATCGAAGATGGTAGTCGGGACTAATATCGCGCGGAGACTCATTATTTAA
>JAQIDA010000151.1 GCA_027858275.1 Candidatus Kapaibacterium sp.
AAAAAAGAAGAATCTGAAAAAGCTAGAAAAGAAAAGCAAAGGATGGCAAATGCGACTAAGAAGATGAGAAAAACCAAAGATGACATGAATGACATAACATGGTATAGAGATAAATCATCTCCAAGGTTTACAAATATTAATGGATTTTTTTGTTATATAGGTAATAAAGATAAAAGCAATCCATGGTTGAGAATAAGGATACAATATGTTGCAGATGATTGGCTGTTTATTGAAAAATATATTATTAATGTCGATGGTAAAAAATATACTATTTCAGAACAAAAGTCTGGTGAAATCGAAACTGATAATGGAAGTGGTGATATATGGGAATGGTTAGACAGGACCGTAAGTAATGATGAATATGAAATCATCAAAGCTATAGCTCACGGTAATAAAGTCAAAATAAGATATGTAGGTAGACAATACCATAAAGACAAAACAATATCTGGAAGACAAAAACAAGCTTTGAGAAATATTATTGATGCCTATGAAGCACTTGGTGGAACAATGAAATGACACCATGTTTCGTTTCACAACTCTCAGCTCAGTTAAACTGAATAGCAACAAAGTAATAAAACAAAAAAAGGAACAGAGTAGTAATTCTGTTCCTTTTCATTTATTTCTATTTTATTTGTCACTATTCTGTCACTATTGCAACGTTGAATATTTTGTAAATAGTTGTATAGCAGTGTGATACAAGATATTGTCCACTATAATACAAATATAGGCAGACCGCGGGAATATACCGCAGCAGGCTGTTGAAATTGGAATAATAAAATTATTATTGTTCGCCGGCATTTGCTGACACAGGGACGCTAAGAATGAATTCCGTGCCTTCTCCTATTTGGCTAATCGCGTGAATTGATCCCTTGTTCATCTCAATAAATTCTTTGCAAAGGATCAGTCCGAGTCCGGTTCCTTTTTCCTGAGAAGTACCTAATGAAGTATGATGTATATCAATTCTGAACAGTTTGTCTAATTCTTCCTCTGCCATCCCGACGCCGTAATCTCTGACGGATATTTCAGCGAAACCGTTATTCCGCTTATAATTAATTTCTACTTTCCCGCCTTCGTTAGAGAATTTAACCGCGTTTGAAATAAGATTTCTGAGGATAATATTAATCATATTCTCATCAGCGTATATTTTTGCGCCGTTTTCAATGTTGTTAATAATTTCAACATTTTTACTTTTGGCATCCAAGTTCAGATGCTCGATTGATTCCTTCGCTTTTAGATTTACATCCAGCAGAATCGGCAGAAATTCAATTCTTCCGGTTTGAGTCCTGGACCATTGCAATAAGTTATCAATAAGATGAATGGAATGTTGTGCAGATTCGTCCAAAATCCCGGTAATTTCCTTGATCCTGTCCGTACTCATATTGTCAACTTTTTGAGACAGCAATTCGGTCATGTTTTTTTGCCACCACATGGGGGTTTTTAGATCATGAGCAATAATTGTAAAAAATTTGTCTTTGGCGGCATTAGCTTCGTTAAGTTCAGTATTTTTGGCATACAAAATTTTATTTGTCTTCTTTTTTGTTCGGTCGCGACTGTACAGAACCAAACCCAGAGATAATATCAATACAAAAATTATCACGAAAAACACTAATTGTGTTTTTTTCTCTTTTCTCAGAATTTCATTTTTTTTATCCGAAAGCTCCTTCTCAACAGCAAACTCCAGCTCTTGAATTTTATTTCTGTGGGCTCCGGTGAATACCTCATCTTTTATTTGGTTGAATTTATCTCGCAATGCGTAAGCATTCTTGTAATCGTCAATTGAGATGTAATAATCAGCAAGTTTGTTGTAAAAAACAGCCTTTAAGTCATCAGCGTCAATATGAGCAGTGATTTCCAATCCGCGACTAAGATATGAATATGCTTTGTCATTGTTGCCTGCAGTCAGATATTGACTCCCGAGATTAGCGAATATCAAAGCTTTGCTTCTTAAGTCATAGGTCTTTTCGTTGACTTTGAGCGCGCGATTAAGATATTCTTTAGCGGCTTCGGGTTCATTTAAATGTTGCTTTATCAAGCCAATATTAATCAAAGCATTTGCGATTACTTTCAGATGAACCAGATTCTTATCGTTACCGACACTTTCCATTATCGCAAGAGACGATTCATTGAACTCCAGAGCTCTGTCAACACTGTCTCTCAGCATCAACATTGCTATATTGTTTGATGACATCGCAATTCCGACCGAATCCTTTGTTTTAATGCGGAGTCCGAAGGCCTTAGTATTATATTCCAAAGCCTTATCAAAATTCATGAGATAATAATATACAATCGCAATATAGTGATAGGAATCCGCAATTCCTGTCGAGTCGTCTAAGTCTTTAAATAACTTTAATGATTTCAAATTATATTCCAATGCCTTGTCATAATTGCTGGTCAGGCAGTATACATATCCGAGTTTTTGAAATATTTTTGCTTTCAAAGTCAGATCATCTGATTTTTTTGATAATTTCAACGCCTTTTCAAGATTGTCCGCCGCTGCTCTAGGATTACTCATTAATTCATAAGCCGAACCAAGATAATAGTAGCAAAGACCACAGCTAATATTACTTGAGTCAGACATCGCCAAACAAGAATCGGCGTATTTGACAGCCATTTCAGGATCAATCTCCAAATATTTCCCGGCGATTTTCATGTTCGTTTTACAGATTTCAGTTTTAGATTTATTCTGCGCAAGGCATTCAGCACCGGGAGAAATCACTAAAATTGAAAGCAAACCAATGATCAGCTGTTTAATATATATTTTATAATTCATCAATCTATTTTCGTATTATGGTTATATCCAATATTTTTCGACCAAGATCAACACAATTTCACGGAAACAACTACAAGCTATTAGCTAAATTTACCGTAGTTGAGATAGTACAAATTATGAAATAATCTTTTAACATGAAAATAAATTTGTTTTTATCTTCTTTTGTATTATATTCTTACTATCTGAGCCGGGAATTATTTTCGGTTAGGTTGTGTGTTGTATTCTTAAAAAGATTGGATCGGAGACATATATATGTTTATTCATCGCGGCAAAGTATTCAAAGCGGCCTTAATGTTGCTGTTAGTATGTTCGTTATCGAGCATCAGCTATAGCGTTGCTTCAGATGTTGTAAATTCTTACAACATTGGCTCATCCGAATATGTAACAACTGTGTCCGATACTGACGGAGACAATGTCTATGATACATATTCAATGTCAGTTAACGGTCTGATAACGACAACTTATTCAATTTGTGATATCGGAGATTTGAGCAAATGGCCTCCTACGGGTGTCCCGACAGTAACATTGATGTCGAACCTTGACGGGACTTCTTTCCAAGAAGTGTACACAGGTGCTTCAGGTTCAAAATGTATGTTTGTCAAAACACTCAATTCAAATGTTGTCACATTTGTTGATGTAAGTGCTTCTTCAAACTAAGACGGCATCTTCAGAATTTGAATATTCGAGTTTATTAAAGGGATGATGTGCAGTATCATCCCTTTTTGTTTTTTTAACAGCAGAAAATTTCTCTCTAACTCACATTTGCCTGTGATTCGGAGTTAAGAATCCATAAAAGGAATAAAGATGATTAAGATTATTATTGCGGATGATCACGCTATAGTCAGACAAGGTCTAAAGCTGATTTTGGATGAAACAATTGATATGGAAATAGTAGCTGAAGTAAGTTCCGGCGATGATTTGCTGGAAAAGATTCATTCAGGCACACAAACTTATGACATTGTTATCCTCGATATAGCCATGCCCGGCAAAGAAACTATTGATACGTTGAAGGAAATTCGTTCGGGGAAAACAAATATTCCTGTTCTTATCCTGTCAATGAATCCCGAAAAACTATACGCCGTAAGACTTCTTAAGGCCGGAGCTTCCGGATATATCAGCAAGGACAGCAATCCAAAAGATATAATCGAAGCTATATGGAAAGTCGCTAACGGCGGTATGTATATCAGTCAGACTTTATCCGAATTGCTGGCATCTGATCTCAGATCCGGATTGAACAAGCCTGCTCATGAAACTTTGACCGATCGCGAATTTCAGATTATGTGTTTGATTGCCTCAGGGCAAACGCTTCCCGAAATATCTGAAAAATTATTCTTAAGCAAAAATACTATCAGCAATCATCGCAACAACATCCTGAAAAAAATGACTCTCAGAAACAACTCTGAAATCACATTATATGCGATGAAAAACAAATTGTTGGATTAATTACACTTGAAGATCAAACAAAAAGGCGTTCCGAAAATTTTGGAACGCCTTTTTTTCTACCCGTATTAACCCGTAATAACCCGTAGAATATTTTTAGTTACTCAAACTCGATATTTATACAGTAAGAGAAACGAATTTCTTGTAATAATATTATATTTGAATGTAACGATATATTGTCACTATTCCAAATTGAATCCCTGTATATTATGACATTTTAGCGTTATTTGCAGGAGAGTGGATGATATGTCCGAATTATTATCAGTGTCAGTCAAGATATTCCTATTCAAAATTGATAATTATCTCCTCGACATTTTTCCAGCGCGGACGAATCTTGATTTCTTTATCAACAATCGCGAAGGGTTCTGCAAATCTGTACGGGAATACTGATCCGTAGGAATATCGACCGTTGCCGTCAGTATCTTCGAAAACCTCTATAAAATAATCACCGTCAGGCAGTTTCAGGAATTCCCATTTACCGAGAATATCGACTTTTGTGATAAATTCATTTTTACCGTTTTTCGATTTGACAGTAACATAGCAGTTCTGAGCGTAGCCGTTTGTTCTTTTGAGTATGCCGCTTGCTCCTCCGAAATTCCTGATGTCAGCCGTCATGAAATTCAAAATGTTTATCGTGTCGGTTCCGATTAAACCGTTCAAAGCGAGAATACTGTCCGCCGCAAATCTGATTCTGTACCAAGATTCACTCTCCAATTGCTTAGCAGGAGTGATTGTCAGCATATTAGCGAGTGTAAAAGATTTTGAGCATTCAACCGGAACATAAACCCCCGAATCAATTGCGGATAAAGTCTCCAATACGATTCGTTCGCCGAATCCGGTCTGATCAATCGCGCGATTGAATATATAATTGAATGTCGCTTCAGGAGAAATCTTACGAGTGCTGTCTTTGAAAGGATATTCAACAATCAAGGGGAGAGTTGTGTCAGCCTCATGAAATCCGAGGAAATAAGAGACAAAAGCCGTATCGCACATTGAATTATTTAAGCTGTCTTTGAGTGAAAATTCCGAATCGATCGCACAACTAATCTTCCACACTTTCAAAGTATCAACAGCCTCGCTTGTTTCAAGGATAACCCTCGTATCGTCTTTGTGATCCGGGTAAGCGGCTGTTATTTCAATGGCGACCAAATTCAGTGAATCGCTGATGCTGAAACTCTTGCCGTTTACAGTTGAACTGTCGATCCTTTCATTGAATGAAAGAACGAAAATATTATCTTTAATAGCTTCCGCCCCGAATAGCATCGGGCCTTGATTATCAACAGGCGGGCCGATTCTGATCGGTATGTAGGGAACTGTATCCGCTTTGACAACAACATCGAACAGTGATGCTCCAAAAGCATCTGTACCTTCGTCATATACTTCATCTTTATATTCATCACGGACTGCCGTCAGACGATACTTCCCGTTTTTCAAAGCACCGAATTCAAATTTGCCGTTAGTTCCGACTTGAGTACGATAATCAGGTTTCACTCTGCGGATGTCCAATGTATCAGGATCAATATTATCAATTCGATGCCCGAAAATAAACGCGCCTGCCGGCTTAGGATCAAATAATTCACCATTTATCGCGCCACTGTCCAACGATTTACCCGTTGAAAAAATCAACAGGAACGCCTTCTCCGGTTTGTTACTCCTAATATCTGAATACTCAGTACCAAGCAAAATTGAATAAGTAGTGTTTGAATCCAAATCCTCTTGAAATTCGATCTCAAGATTCTTTCCGCTCCAGTCAGTCTGATATTTCACTGACGGAGATATAAAAATACTCTCGTTGACTTGAGCGCGATTCATATATTTACTGAACTCAATTTCAACTGATTTTCCGCTGAAATTACGAGTCTTGTCAGTCGGTACATTTCCCAATATTGTTGGCGGAACTGTGTCGGGCGGGCCACCGGAAGGCGGCTGAGAATTGGCACACGCTCCGAAAATCAATATTGATATCAGCAGTAAAATCCTAAGTTCTTTTTGGCGAATTCTGAATTTCATAATATTTATAGTATATTTGAAAAATCAAGAAACTAACAGTTTTTCAAATATAATCATTATTGAATAAACAAACTTGAAATAAGGCAGCTTATAATGAAACTTGAAATAAAAGATCAAGATTATGTGAAAATTCTGAAATTTCTGAGAATCAAGAATAAGAGATTTCACCGCTTCGTTGCCGGAACGGAAGAAGTTTTCGACAGAATTGAGCATAATCACTCTTTTCTAATGGCTGCCGGAATCGCGTTTAATATCCTGTTATATTTGATCCCGCTACTGCTCGTAGCTATCTATACCGTCAATGTTATATTCGGTATAGGCTCAGTGACCGAATTCTTGATAACTACACTCGAAAACATTTTGCCCCCTGACGAATCGACAACAGGTCTGCTTCAGAAGACCATAGAGGAAGTGTACTTCATCCTGGCTAAAAGTTCACTTGCCGGTTGGATCGGTATCGTGACATTGCTCTGGTTGTCATCCATTTTATACAGTTCGCTGCGAACAGGACTCAATACCATATTTAATATTGAAACGCCAAAGACATATTTCTTCTATAAATTCCGTGATATGTTCCTGATTATCATGATCGCTGTATTAGTAATGCTTTCCTCGTTTTTCTTTCCATTGCTGTCCGTAATTGAAAACGCATTTTTCCAGTACGTACCGAAGTCAATGGAATTCATCGCTTCGACACTCTATGTAACTACACTTTCGTTGTTTACTTCTTTCGTCCTGTTTTATCTTCTTTTCCGATTCGTTCCCAATCAGCGAGTACCCCGCAAAATCAGAATAGTCAGCACGGGGATGAGTGTACTGATGATCGAAGGCTCGCGCCGAGTTTTCTCTTGGTATATTCTCAGCATCTCAGCCTACGGAAAATTTTACGGTACTTACGCAATTCTCGCTTCGCTGGCACTATGGGTGTATTACCTTGTGCTGATCATACTATTGTCCGCTGAAATCAGTCAATTCATATATGACCTTCGCAAAAAAGATAAAATAAATTAGTCATGGCTAATATATATGTTTGTTATTAATAAATATTGTGTTATATTTGTTTCAGCATATGATTGATGATTGGTTCGAGTTGGTATTCGAACCATTAACAATCAGAGACCGGGTTCTTCCGAGGCATTAGAAGAAAAAAAGAATAAACATCCTTCCTTAACGGGAAAAATTCTCCGCTCAGTCTCTGATTGTTTTTTTATGCCAAAATCTCCCGAATAATAATTTTCCCCGTAGAGACGCACGGACGTGCGTCTATCTGTTTCACCTGTTTTGCTATAATTAATGCTAATATATGAATAGATTTTCCTGGACAGAGACACACGTCCGTGCGTCTGTCTGTGTCGTGTGTCCCTGTTCTGTTGCGAACAAAGGGTTGCAACCCCTTGTTGAAAAGATACTCAAAGTTGTGTGTTGCAACCGTGGGGTAACCCCACGATTGACGAAAAAAATGTGGACAGAGACGCAGGTTCGTGTGTCTCTACGTATACCTAATGATTCGAACTATTCGCCATATAAAAAAATCTTGCTCCCCAATAATTGAGAAGCAAGATTTTAAAATCAGAAATTACTAAAATTGTTTATTTCACAAACACAACCGGGAGGACTGTAATATTCCCGTTTATCTCAGCGATTATTATATAGGAACCTGAAACCGGCGGAAGATCATTCAGTCTTAGAATATTCTCTCCCTGAGTCATTGAACCGTTAAATACATTCGCGATTTTTGAGCCCTGCATATCGAAAATATCGACATTGACATTGTGCGGCTGAGCTCCGGCTAAAGTACATTTCACAATTGAATTTCTCGTCAGTGGATTAGGCATAGCCTCCATCGTCAATTGATTTGCAGCGAGGTCACTGCCGTCTTCTACGGAAACTAGACTGATTGTAACACTTAGCGGAATAACAAAATCTCCCGCATCAGCGTTTGATGTGATTTTCAGTTTAGCTTTGAAGAGGCCTTCCGTAGTTCCGGGAGTAGCTTCTACAACAAAATCAAAAGTCTTGCCGTGAGTCAGATTTTTCAAAGTGCATTCCTCAAGCGAGAAAATCCCGTCATCATCGTCAATGATTTCAGCGGAATACAAGAAAAGCATTGAATAGCCCATATTTGTAATCGTTACAGTCTTTGTCGTCATTTCACCGACTTCGCCGAAATCAACAGCTTCCATATTAGAAATAACAATTGCTTTAGTGGCAACGTTTTTGCCTTCTGCTGTCAATCTTACGACAAATTCCGAAGCATTGCCCGCGTTGCAGACAAAAGTCATATCACCGGTAAAAATCCTGTTGGTAGGCGGGTCGAACAGAATGGATATTTCTTGTTCACTGCCGGTTGGGATAATTATTGGCAATTCTGTGTCAGCTAATTTAAATTCAAGATCAGCATTCGGATCAAAAGTAACTCCGGTTATACGCAATTCAGCATGTCCCGGATTACTTATAACTAACTTCTTCGTCTTAGATTCACTGCACACCCCGAAATCGACAATATCCAAATCGCTTGCCAGTGCCGCACCTGAAACAGTTCCTTCTCCCGTTCCTCTCACAACAATCACCATGTCATTTCCTGAGGCAGTATTCGAAGCAATAATTATTTCGGCAAGATATTCTCTGTCCTCTGTAGGAATAAATTCAATATTTATTTCGTAACTACTATTTGGTTCGATAGGCGAGAAGCTGTCATTAAGCACTCTGAAAGCATCAGCGTCAGTACCGCCGACAGTTACAGAGGAAATTTCTACATCCTGTTTGCCTGTATTTTCAACTTCCAATATTTTTTCTGTTGCGTACTGCACGATTCCGAAATCTAACTCAGTGTAATCACAAAAAAGATTGGGTCCGGTGATTACATCTTTGCCGGTTCCTGTCAGATTGATATATACAGGATTGCCTGCATTTGACTCAATTTTCACTCTTGCGGTATAATCATCATTGTCCGCCGGGCGGAAAACAACTTGTATCTCTAATTCAGAGCCTGAATCAACATTTTCAAATTCTTCAGTCAGCATTTCGAAACAACCATCCGGATCGTCTACGATTGATATGTTTGAAAACTTCAAAGAGCGCAGCCCCTCGTTGCCGATATTAGCTGACATTGTTTTTTTGTTCGCCACATCACCAAACTCAAGTTTTGTTTCGGCAAGTGTTATCTTGGGAGCAGTCAGATTGTCAGGCATTGTTTCTGCGCATTGAAGAACTTCCTTTGTTCCCATATCTTGAACAACAGCAACAACAAATATCTCGTCCATATTCCAATCAGGGTGATGGTCGAAAGTGTACTTGAAAGTCTTGCGTTCGCCTGGATCTAAGTCTAACACTTGAGCAGATGCCGGAGACGGGCTCGGAATCATTTTGCGCGCGATTCTGCTCACTTCTTTTTCGCCGTTGTTCAAGGCCGGAGACATGATAATATTGCTTTCACATACAGCCATAAACATTTTTTTATTTCCTGTAACAACAACGTCCGATTCAACAATAACAGTCAATTCGGTTGAGTTAGCTCCGCGATCTTCTATAACAAACATTGAGATCGGAGAAGTTTTTCCGCTGTTTTTATTTATCTCGCTCTCATAATCATAAAAACTTGATTGACGTACACCGTTGGCGATTGCCATAGGAGTACCGAAACTTCCGCTGACATAGAATCCAAAAACTCTGCCTGAAAGAATACCTGTGTTATGTTCATACAGCGGTTCCGGGGCACCGTTGCCGGAATGATATATAATTCCGAGAGCCTTATGAGGATTAGCGTCCATATAAGCGTTTAACTGTTCTGAAGCAGGTTTGCAAGGGCCACAATTTCCACTTGTCACAGCTTCCACCAGACCTAATCTGGGAGATCCGGCAAACAGATTCCCGCTGAAAACAATAAGTGCTATAAAAAG
>JAQIDA010000156.1 GCA_027858275.1 Candidatus Kapaibacterium sp.
CATAGTTCCCGAGGCTGCCCTGTAATGCCATACCAACAGCAAAACCGGCTGCCGCGAGTATAGCTACAAATGAAGTTGTCTCAACACCAATAATTGATATTGCGCTGATTATAAGCAATATTTTGAGGATAATCGTAACCATTGAGCCGAGAAATTGCGAAAGCGATACATCGACATCCTTTTTTTCTAATGCTTGGGTAATTAAAGTTAGGACTTTTTTGATAATCCAAAATCCTATCCATAACGTAACAGCAGCTAACAACAGTTTGGGTAAATATGCGATGAGCATTCCGACTGCGTAATCAAAATAATTTGAGATGTTCATAACTAATCCTTCGAGTTTATTGTTAAATTAAGATGTAAGTCACACCGAGTTGTAGAGCTTCTTTAATTTGTGTTCTGAGAGATTGGATTTTTTCATAAACGACCATAAAATTCAGATTCACAACAAAGTATTTGTTGATTTTCGCGCTTATAATGTTGTCCCATCGAACATCCCACACTGCCGGATCGTCGAATCTTGTGAATAATCTGAGTTTGCTTTTGAGCAACATGTTGTCCATGAAAGCGTACTCAACATCTGTGACAGATTCCAAACCTGTTTCGAGTTTGAAAGTCTCAAGTTCATCGAGTGTTTCCGGATCGTCGGAGTATTTAGTGAACTCACTTGTGAACGTTTCTTGGAGAGCTACACCGAGTCTGGTTTTAATAATTTTATTTTTGTCATAAGTAAAACCAATCGCCTGAGATATATAACCGGGATCAAAAATATCTGAGATTTTAATTGGTTCGCTTTCAGAATATTCATTACCGGGAGCCACCTGCGTTCTGACGATATTTGAAAAGAAAGGATCTACCACCCAGCCAAATTTTCGGGAAACGACACTTTCTAAATAAAATTCATTGTCATTAGTTTTGAAATCATCATCACCGAGTCTTGTTTGCCCGTAAGCAATTTTCAAACTGTTTCTGAAGTTCCAAACCTTCCCGGTATAATCCAATCCAAAATTTCCGGTGAATGTGTAAGTCATTGCATCGTCACCACCTTGGCTCCAATCACTAAAAGCCATTTGGCTCAAGTTGAATCCGAGAACCCCCTTGGATTGCCAAGGAGACACTGTATCCGCAGCGGATGCCTCAGGAGCATTGTCCTGCGCGAAAAGCGTTGTTCCAAAAATAAGCAGAGCGAATAAACTCGTAATAAATTTCATATTTTCTCCGAATATTTATAGGATTAAAGATGTTTTGTGTATCGTTTGTATTTAAATAATTTGGAACAAGATAAGAAAAATCATAGAACAAACAAACAACTGTTAATGAATTTTCATTTTGCAAGAAGAGGAAAGATACTTGAACAGGATTTTGAGGATTAAGAGGAGGAGGAGGATTGCAAGAATCATTTTACTGTTCACCTAGTGTACTCCGGGTTTCCGAGTTGTTTATTCATCTTCCGAACTCTCCAATCCTAATGTCACTAATTTGTCAAAATCGCTTTCATAGGTGTGATCTTCTATTAAATATTTTGGATATTGTTTTTCACAGCTGATTTTCACCATAAATCAAAAATTGAAGTCGGATAAGGCAAGGATATTCCTTGAAAGTTTTTTAACTCTTTAAATGACCAAGATCCGCCTAATTCAAAATTAATCGGGATTCCGTCAACTTCCAAAAATATCTGACTGCTGAAAGGGTCGCCTCTTAAATAATATCCCGGACCAACTTTGAAATAAAAATTATATATTTTAAATCCAATTTTAAAATTTGTTGTGTAATGTTCGCTCCAACTTCTGTCCACCGGTGAAGCTTGTGTATATGCCGTGAAAGATGTTTCAAAAAACAGCGGTCCGAGTGTATATCCCGCATGAACACCTAAATTTCCGGCAAGTGTGGCAGCAGGGAATTGCCAACCTAATTGTACACCGCAATACAAAGAACATGTTTTAAACGGATAATAATCAATTGATACTTCCGGCCCGACAAGTGTTTCCGGACCATATGCAAAGCCTGCATTCAGATAAAAATTGTTGAGATAATCGTCCGATTTCGTTTTGCACTTGTTATCGAGAGAGTCTTTGTCGGCAAGAGAATCAAAATTAATTGGATTAATATCAGCCGCATAAGAATGGGAAATTAATGCCATAAACAGCAGCAGCGATATAATTGATAATTTTTTTCTCATTGTTCAGCTCCGGATAAATAGTTTTCATTCTTTTTTGAAATATAAGGATAAATCAGGAATCGGCAGGCTTGAGTATAGGTTAAATATATTGCGCTAATTAAAGAGATTAAGAGACTCCTATCCGAAAACAAGATCGTAAAATCTGACGATTTTTTCAGAGACTTCGCTCAGAGAGAAAGCCCTTAGGAATCTGTGAGTTTCTTTGCCGTCGAATTCAACAATAAGTGTAGGTGCAACCATCACATTGTATTCTTTGAATTTTTCCGGTTCCGTTTTTGAATAGAATTCCACCCATTCCATTTTTGGATATTTCTCTTCAAACAGTTTCATTAATTTTGGGCGAAGTACATCACATACCGAACAATTCTCTGTCCTAAAATATACTGCTCTGTTTTCCATAAATCCTCAAATTACTCGGCTTAGATTTCAAAATTGTTCAAGTGCAAATATAATTATTTTATTTGGGTTCTTCCTCATTTATAGAGCTGTATTATCATAGACTCGGTTTCTCTGAATTTCAAAATTAAATATGTTGTTGTATTATTGTGAGCTGAAAGCCACGAGTTAATTTAGCCCCGGTCTAAAATCAGTTGCCATTTCAGGGCGCTATCTCGCTGCCCTATTCTTAAAGAAGCCGCCGACTTCTGAAGTCAGCACGCCGAGGAGAAGAATCGCACCGCCGTAATATTCATGTCCTTGAAGAACGGCTCCAACGAAGATAACCGCTAAGGCACTCGCAATAATAGGTTCCATGGAAAAGATTAGTGCGGCTTTAACCGGAGTCGTATATCGCTGTATGCTTGTATGAATGAGTGTGACGAAAAACGAGGCGAGAATACCGTTGTAAGCCAATGATAAAACGAGTTCGTCTGAATATACTAACTTGAAACTATTGCTGTCTATTAAGTTAATTGCTATGGACGTCAGCAGTACAAGTGGTATAGCTCCTACAAACTGCATGAAAACAAGCTGACCGCTCTTGGCTTTTGATGTGCTTCCTTTTGTAAAAACATCCATATAGGTAATATAGAATGCCCAAAAGAATGTTGAAATAAGAGTCAGCGCGTCGCCGATATTAACATTGTAAAAGTCGGGTTGAGCGAAAATCAATAGACCGACAAAAGCGATAACAACGCCGGTTATAGACCATATTGAGATTTTCTTTTTTTGTATTAACCAAGATATGAACGGTGTCAAAGGCACAGCCATTCCTGTGATAAATGCGGATTTTGTTACTGTTGTAAACTCCAATCCGTAAGTTTGCAACAAGAAACCGCCTCCGAAAAACAAACCGAGTATAAACCCCTGTCTTGCTGTCTGTTTCCCTATGCTAAAGATGTATTTGCGGAAGAAAATCAAAGATAGGATCAACGCTGTTGAAAATCTGAATATCAAATACATGGGAGTTGAACAGTACTCCAAACCAATTTTTGTAAATAGGAATGTGCCGCCCCAAATGAGAGTCATCAGGAATAATCCGCCTTCTGCTTTCAATGCTTTCAATTCAAATAATCCGATTGATTGTTAAAACTTAAAATCAAAATAAAACATGAATGCCGAAAGATCAGATATTTTGGATTTAGCACTCCTTCATTTTCATAACAAAATTAGAGAAATATCTCTGAACAATCAAAGAATAATAGTTTTAGTAATTCTCAGAAAATTGTACTAATTTTATCCCTGATTTGTTAACATAAATTCTTTATTAATAATGAACATATAATTCGGAAAAGAACAGATGAAGAAAATATTGGACGGAATAAGAGTACTGGATTTGACAAACGTTTTGTCGGGACCCTTTGCGACTTTGCATTTGGCCTGGCTCGGTGCAGAAGTGATTAAAGTGGAAAATCCCAAGGGCGGAGATTTGGCGAGGAAGCTCGGCTGTGTTCCGGAATATAATCAGAAATTGCTCGGCACCAGTTTCTTGGCCCAGAACGCTAACAAAAAATCAATCACTCTGAATTTGAAAGAGCCTAAAGCTAAAGAAATATTCCGCGAACTCGTGAAAAATGCAGATATACTTGTTGAGAATTTTCGACCGGGCGTGATGAATCGCTTGGAACTTGGATATGATGCTTTGGCGGAGATTAATCCCGGCTTGGTTTATTGCGCTATTTCCGGATTCGGTCAGACCGGACCGGACGCCAAAAAGCCGGCTTACGATCAGATTATTCAGGGGCTGAGCGGCGAAATGTCCATCAACGGCGACGAGAGTTTGAATCCTTTGCGAGCGGGTTTCCCTATTTGCGATACAATCGGCGGTCTGAATGCAGCATTCGCGATTATGTCC
This sequence comes from Candidatus Kapaibacterium sp., assembly GCA_027858275.1. Classification (GTDB taxonomy): domain Bacteria; phylum Bacteroidota; class Ignavibacteria; order Kapaibacteriales; family UBA2268; genus JAQIDA01. The sequence continues at coordinate 4,473 of JAQIDA010000156.1, forward strand.
GCTCTGTTTCACAAACAACGCAGCGGCGAAGGACAATTCATCGACGTGGCGCTTTTGGATTCGATAATGCCCATGATGGGATGGGTAGCGGCAAACTTGATGATTGGCGGTCAGCAACCGAGTTTGCTCGGAAATGAGAATTTCACTGCCGCTCCGTCGGGAACGTTCAAAACTGCCGACGGTTACATTAACATAGCCGCGAACAAGCATGAGCAGTGGGTATCTGTTACGGAGATTCTCGCAATTGAGGAATTGCAGGAAGATCCTCGATTCAAAGAGCGCGATACTCGCAAAGTGAATCGATTTGAGCTAAAGCCTTTGATCGAGGAAAAACTGCAAGAAAACTCAACTGAGTTTTGGGCAAAACAATTTAACGCCAAAGGCGTTCCGAGCGGAGCAATATTGAGTTTGGAAGATGCCTTGAACGCAGCGCAAATCCAACACAGAAATACATTTGAAAAAGTGAAACTTGAAGGAGTCGGTGAAATACCATTGTTCAATATGACGGCGAAATTCACAAAAACACCGGGGAAGACTGAAACAGCGCCTCCGATTCTGTCTGCAAATACCGTGGAAATTCTTGGGGAAATCGGATATTCAAAAGAGGAGTTAGACGAGTTTAAAAACAATGGGATTATTTAATCGGGATACCGGAAACAAGTCGACTTATTCGTCTGTTTTCTTTAATTCGTAATCGACTTTTAATTCATAGTCGGTTTTTTCTTCAGGCGTTTTTTCTATCGTACTTTCGATAAATTCTCTGACTGCAGGTTTAATAAAATGATCGTCTAAATCGAAATTAACCAGATGGCGTGCTAATATACCGGCTTTCGTTTCCATCGGCGACATGCTGTTGAGAACAATCACATTTTCGTCATTGACCGTGCAACCCGCACTGTCAAACTTTCCGCTGCCTCTTCGAACTTGCAGCCCGACTTGTTTCGCAACGCTTTGTAATTCCTGATATATTTCTTTCATTTTCATGCGGATTCTTCCCCGTTAGTATTGGATACAAACAGGGTCGATTTATCCAAGGGTCGCCATGCTAAAATCAGCATACTTGTTGCTCCCGCAAGAAGTGAGATTACTGCCGGCAGGCTCAGATCTTTGAATCTCCCGATGAAATACTCCCTAACCGCAGGATCGCCGAAGGAAGTGATCGTGCCGTCGTTCAGGGCGTAGTTCAGCTGAACATCATAATAGATCAAATATGATTCAACCGGAGCTGTAAGAAAGAACATCACAAATGCCATGAACATCCAACCGTGCATTTTTAAATCTTTACGATGCATGAAACAAAGGATGATTGCTGACAACAATGCAACAGAGTATCCGGCTGCCGTATAAAATGCAGTCACGGCAAACAAGTGAACTGTGTGCAGGCCAATTGTATCATTGAATCCGTCTTTCAACAGCATTTCAGAACCGGGAAC
>JAQIDA010000219.1 GCA_027858275.1 Candidatus Kapaibacterium sp.
TCTTTGTAAGCGATAATCAGGAAATTGCCGCTGCCGCAAGCAGGGTCAAAAATCTTAATATTGCTGATCCGGACAAACAGTTTACTCAACTTCGTTATATTTCCCTTAGCTTTTTCGAATTCCTCATAGAGATCATTCAGGAAAAGCGGCTCGATTACCTTCATAATATTCGGCACGGAAGTATAGTGCATACCAAGACTGCCGCGCTTGTCAGGCGAAATAACAGCTTGGAACATAGAACCGAAAATATCAGGATTGATAGCAGCCCAATCAAGTTCGCCGCTGCCGATAATAGCCTGCCGAGACCGACGAGTAAGATTCGGCGCAAACTGTTTCTTTCTGAACAAACCGCCGTTGACCCAAGGGAAAGCGTTCAGATAATCCGGCAGTTGCTTGCGTTTCTTTCCTTCGGTATTCAGCACTTCGAACAATAGATCGAACCATTGATTCAAGTCTGATCCGTCCGATTGAGTGTGCGAATCCAAAGCATTAGTGAATTGATTTTCTCTGAAAATATTAGTATCCTCGGCAAAGAAGCAAAACAAAAGTCGAGACAAAAAGACGTTCAAACCGTGGACGGATTCCGGAGATTCATCCGGGTTGTCCCTGCGAATTTCATCAAAAAGCTTAGCCATTTTTTCAGCAGCTTTGACATCAGCAGGATTCTCATCTTGATGCTGAGCCTTTTCCATACCCGCCCAAGGCAAAAAGAAGTCGTAATTTTTCGGCAAATCCTTGATCGAAGTATCAAGCTTTTCCTGAGTTTTAGTATCAATCGCCAACAGAGTCTCAAAGTCCGTAACGACAATAAACCGTTGGTCATGTTTCAGATTGCCGTCCAACTCAGAAATAGTCAAGTGCAAATCAGCGTTCTTCTCTATCCGAAAGAACATTTTCTTCTTCCAAGAGACCTCGCCGTCAGTCTTAGACAGATTCAAATTCACCTTCCGCAATCGAGTAACAGAAGCCTTCGGCAGTCCGTAAACCAAGAGCAGGTCATATATAAAAGAATCTTCAGAAAATGATTCAACTAATTTATGGAGGTTTTTTTCAATTTGTGCTATATTCATAATTGAGTGTGCATCGTGTAGTTTGAAAAAAGTATAAATCAAGCCTGAAACGATTGTGTTTCGATTTTGAAATTAACGAATTTCCGGGGAATTGCAAAGGGAATATTTTTTGTATATTGAGGGGAGGTTTTAGATTTGTGTATATTGAGATTGTTGTTTTTATGGGTTAAATACTTTTTGGAGTAAATATGAAAATCAGTAGTATTATTATTAGTAATTGGCGGTCGATTAAGTGTGTTGAAATAAAAGCGCAAGATTTGATGATTTTTATCGGTCAGAACAATCATGGCAAATCGAATATTTTATCTGCTATTCTTTTCTTTTTCGGAGAAATAAAAGCGCAAGAATTAGATTTCAACAACGATTCTAAGGAATTGTTTGTTGAAGTTGTTTTTACTGATCTTGATGATTATGACAAATCAACTTTTAAAAAATACGTAACTTCTAATACCGATATTAAGGTAAGAAAAACAGCCTTTTCCAATGGGAATTTTGAATATAGAGGGTACATTCAAAACCCGAATGATGAATCTCTTCAAGAGTCAAATGCCTCAAATTATACAATAAGAGCTATAGCTGCTGAACAAATATTTTGTGATTTATTGCCGGAAACCGGCAAGCTTACGAAAAATATTATTATTGATGCCCAAAAGCAATATGTAGAGAAAAATAAAGATGAAATAGAATTCCAATACCAGCTTGATGAATCGAATTTTCTTGGGTTGAAAACAGTAGCTAAAGGGATTTTTGGAGACGTATATTTCATACCTGCAATAAAGGATTCGTCAGAAGATTTTGCACCTAAAGACACTTCTGCTTTTGGTAAAATGTATTCAAAGATCATTCAAAAAATATCAGATTCTGATAATGATTGGATTGAGACTAAAAAGAGCTTGTCAAAACTATTTGGGGCTTTAAATAAAAATAACAATGAAGGAGATTTGAACAATAATAGACCACAGGAATTAACCGAACTTGAAACAAAACTAAGTAAATATTTAAAGAATTGGGGTGCAGAAATAAACATTGAAGTTCTTGCACCCAATATTGATGATATTTTTAGAGCCAATACTCAAATATGGATAGATGATGGTGTTAAAACGGACATTAGAAGGAAAGGAAACGGGCTTCAAAGAGCCTTGACTTTTGCATTGATAAATGTAATTTCCAATCATCAGAAAGAAAATCAGATCGATGCAGAAGAAACAAAAACTTCATCGAGAACGAGATCAAATTCATCCTTCTTTATTTTAGAAGAACCAGAATTGTATCTACATCCCCAAGCCCAACGAGCAATATTTCAATCTCTTGTGAGCTTATCAGAGTCTAAAAACCAAGTCATGCTATGTACACACGCAAGCACACTAATAGACATAGATAAATATAAGTCAATTTTCATTGTCAAGAGAGATAATGAATCTATAGGGACAACAATCAATCAATGCTTAGACGAATTATTTACAGATGATGCCAAGAAAAATTTCAACTTAAATTATTGGATTAATCCTGACAGAAGCGAATTGTTTTTTGCAAAAAAGGTGATTCTCGTTGAGGGCGCAACTGACAAAACAATAATTCCGTTATTAGCAGACAAACTTGGTGTATTCAGACATGATTACACTGTGATTGATTGTGGTTCAAAGGATAGCATACCCCAATATATCAAATTACTAAATAGCTTTTCGATTCCTTATATTGCCGTATACGACAAAGATCACCAGATCAAAAAGCAACAACCAGCTATTAATTCCGCAGATATTTCCACTACAAATATCACAAAAATTATTGATTCAAAATTAGGGCAAATTATTTGTTTTAATAATGATATTGAAGAAGAGCTTGGGATGACTGCCGGAAATAATAGTAAGCCTTATGTTGCCCTACAATATGTTGAGGCTGATGGTTTCAAAATTAACGAAAAATTTGCAGAAAAAATTAGAACTATTTATGAGTGATAAAAAAAACACTTCCCCTCCGCAACGCAAAGGCTCTCAGAAGACAAACGCCATAAATCGCTTCTAAGAACTTTTTATTATTAATCCGACACAAAGTGCCGGTTGCTTTAGCCGTGCTTGCCGTTTAGCTCGGCGTTCAACGGCTTTTTCTTTGACTCTTGCTTGCTTCCACTGATCAATTTCCTCCCGTTTTTTCAAAACAGCGGCGTAGGCGTCAAAGAAAAGAGCATCAGCAACCAAGTTTTTGTATTCTTCGATTATCAAAGCTGATATTTTTGTCTGTTGGGCAGTACAAAACCTGTTTCTGCTTATCAGTCTGTTCGCGTAATTCTCGGCACAACCGTTATACCGGAGTAAAAATAACATTTACTCCGTGATTTTTGTAAATATTTTGTCTTGAGAACATGTATGCTGCATGTTAGGTGCATGAAAGTTCGTGTAAAAAGACGTTAGGGTCATGAAAGGATGAATATAGGGACACGAGAGCAATTGTAAAGGAGATAAAAGCACAAATATCGGTTGTGATACGTCGAAAAAACTCGTTTTTTGTAGTACCTGCCATAAAACACCTCGTGATCGGTCGTGATTCTTCATTTATATTCAGCAATCAGTCAATTATATCTAATTATAGGCATTTATAGGCATTTATAGACATTTATACGCATTTATATACACTTATATACATCTTATACACATCTTCATCTATACTAGTAGCGGATTTAATCAATTCGAAGCCTTGCATAAGGTCTTTCGTATATTTCACTGTGTTTCCCCCGTTTTCTTGTCTATAAATCAATATTTCAAACTGATTTGTTATAAAAAC
>JAQIDA010000229.1 GCA_027858275.1 Candidatus Kapaibacterium sp.
ATCACCAACAGCCCCAATATATGAAAAATTAGTCTGAAATTCAAGTTATTCAATGGTTTACATCATTTCATGCAATCATCGTATGTGTTTGATGTGTTGTTTTTTTCTAGAGTGCCGACTGTTGGGGTTTCCAAAATTCGGGTATTTTTTACCTATAACAAATAGTGCTTTGCATTAAGAGATTTATTAGTGTTTTAACTGTTTTTGGAGTATATAAAAAACATTTAAAACATTCTGTATATTTTATGTGTTTTTATAATAGCAGCTTATCTCTGAGAGCTATTCAAAATTATGCCTTATATAAACATAGAAATGATTAGTTTGGAAAGGGATGAAAATTATTCAAATTTTGGAACATTTATATACGGGAGCTGACTCATTATGAAACATTTTATACTCGGAGCAATCCTTTCGATCAGTATTCTATTTATGTCTTGTGAAAACAGCAAAACGGGTGAACTGACCGCGAGCACTGATGATTACTTAGTCTATGTCAGCAAAACGCTGGAGACTATCGACACTGAAGGCAATATTTCAAACTTAGAAATTACTGAATATGAGTATGAAGCGGATACGGATCGTTTTTGGACAAAATCTGTAACCAAGGATACCACAGGGACTGTTATCAAATCTATAATTCGGACATTCGACGAAGACAGAATGCCGATCACTGAGATAATAACAGAGGACGATCTGGATGTTGATCTCGTAACTACATTCGATGTTAAATACTCCCCGGTTAACTATGAGTTGTTGTCAAAAACTAAGATTTTTGAAGGTGAAACAATCAGCTCAATTGTAAACGAATATGACGCTGAGGGTTGGCTAATCAGAAAAACTGAAATTGACTATTGCACTGACAGCGGGTTTGTCAATACTGAAGGCAACAATATCAAGAAAATTTTTGTTCACAGATATTTTCCTACAAATTCGGCTCGCCCGAAAGGTGAATATGAGATTTTCCCGATTATGGAAAAAGGGATTATTTACAGCACTAAACCTTCGGAAGAGGATGATGTTAAAGTTGGTGATCCTGTCTATACAACTACAATCAGCTTCAATGATGCGGGCGAACCTGTTAAGTATTTTGCGGAGCAAAAAGATTGTGCCGACCACGAGCTTGTGGAGTATTACAAACTTGAAAAAGATGAGGACGGTCGTATCCTCTCTATGATCAGCTATACTGATGAAAAGTTGGAATCGATCGGCAGTCACAGCACAAGAGATATTTTCAGATATGATGATGACGGAATGTTAGCGAGTGTTGAAGAACATAAATATAATGATGAGACCGGAGAATTTGACAGATTGCATGATCGTCAAGATTATGAATGGATTCAGCCTGCAATCACAGGCGCGAAAAACTACAGCGATTTCACAAATCACAGTGAGCATTATTGCTTCGGCGGTAAGAGACATTCAAAACAAATTCGCAAAATTGTAAAATTCGATGAAGGTGAAAAAATAATTGAGTTTTATAATGACGGATACAACGGAGCGTATTTGAGCCAAGAAATTAACCCGAAGCTCCACGCAAGACTTATCTACGTATACAAAACAGCAGGGAAATAACTCGGGTATCAATGATACTTGATGTTTGCTTTGCCGGACAAAAAAAAGAGCCGTTTTCATTTATTGAAAACGGCTCTTTTTATTTTATTCTTAGATAATTTTATTCTTAGGATAATCTTATGCTAAGATTTCGACTTCGCAGGCTTCGATTGCTGCTTTTTTGTCTGCGTAGATTTGTTCTAATTCATCTTCGAAGAAGAATTTCTCTTCGCCGAAAGCGGGCTTAAGATCGTCTATCCAGTAGGCGTTTTCGTCGTATTTAGCGAAGAACGGGCGATGCACCCAGTCGTTGTTTCTGCCTTGGATGAATCTCAAAACCATAACTTTTTCGTTGTTTATTTCTGAAACACCGAGCATTTGGACTTTGCCGGGGCCGCATGACATCACCGGACCGCGAACTGTTCTGCCCAAGCCACTGACATTGTTGTAGGCATTGCGGAAGATATTCCATGCGTCAACCAAACTGACTTTGAAATATTCCTGAGCGCCGGTGTCGCGAGCCATGAACATGTAATACGGAATGCATCCGAGTCGGACTTGTTCTGTCCACATTTCAGCCCATGCTTCCGAAGAATCGTTTAATGCTCTGAATATCGGTGACTGAGTTCGGATTTGCGCTCCGGTTTCACGAATTCTTCTGATTGCGTCGCGAACGGAAGAAGTTTTCATTTCATTCGGGTGATTGAAATGCGCCATAAGAGCTACTTGTTTGCCTGAAAGAATTATGTTCTCAAATGCTCTGAGAATTAATTTGGAATCAGGATCCGTCGTGAATCTAAAAGGCCAATATGCCAAGGATTTTGTACCGATGCGAATTGTTTTCAAATTTGGTATATTTTCAGCTATAATCGCGTGGATATATTCGGCAAAAACTATTCCGCTCATAATCATCGGATCACCTCCGGTGAACAGAATATCCGTTACTTCCGGATGAGCTTTTACGTAGTCGATTACTGCTTGAATTTCTTTCGCTGCGAATTGTTCTCCGGTTCCGGTGAACTGAGGCCAGCGGAAACAGAATGTACAATAAGCATGACAGGTCTGTCCCTGCTTAGGGAAAAACAAGACTGTTTCATTATACTTATGCTGCATTCCGTCGAGTTTGTTGTTGTTCATTATCGGAACATTGTAATCCATCTGTCCTGCAGGATGCGGGTTGAGATCTTGGCGTATTTCGTTAGCAATTCTTTTGATTTCATCTCTCGAAGCACCTGATTTAAGGGCTTGAGCCATTTTATTGAAATTATGCGGTTCCAGCATATCTTTCTGCGGGAAAGTCAGGATGAAAATAGGATCGGCAGGAACATTATTCCAGTTTATAAGTTCGTTAACAACATAGTTGTTAGCTTTGAAAGGCAAGACATTACCGACAACTTCAATATCAAAAAGTTGATCCTCGCTTAATTTCTTGATTTGAGGAATACTTCTAAAATTACCAAGGTGATATGCTTTAAACTTCGGGGCTACATCAGTTGCCGCAAAGTTGTTGATTGAATTTCTGTTTTCATGAAACATGTTACTCCATCGTATAGTGAGTGCAATAAATAGCAATAATGGAGATCAACCTGATGATCCCGTTTTCTAACCGTCCTGTACAGCAGGGCACATATCGGAAAGGAATACCAATATACGAAAAATAAATATCAATTCCAAATATGAGTTGTCTAAGCACTTGTTTTAGTGTGAGTTATGAAGTCCCGACTAACAAAGCAAGTTTATATAATTATTTATGATGCAAGTATTAATAAGTACATTAAACTTAAAGTTGGCAGTTTTTTGATGTCAATTCTTCAGAAGCACTGACAACTTCCTCTGCTGTTATCTCATTCATACAATCGAAATGTTTTTGTGGGCATTCTGCTCTGCCGATATGAGTGCAGGGCCGACACTTTAGATCTTTTTGGACGATTCGGCAGGCCGTGCGTCGAGGTGCAAAACCAAATTCCGGAACGGTGGATCCGAATATTGCTACCGTAGGAACTGCTCGCGCTGCCCCAATGTGCAATACGCCGGTGTCATTTGTAATTAACAAATCACATTTGTCGATTTCTTCTGAGGTTTTCAGTATTGATTTTGTTCCGCTAAAGTCTTGATAATTGACAGGTAATCCCTCTGTAATTTCAGAAACGGTCGGCTCATCGCCGGGACCGCCGAAAAATACAAATTCACAATTATATTTCTCGGACATGAGGGTGATTATTTCGATATATGTAGCTGTCGGCAATCGTTTTGTTTTGTGATTGGCTGCAGGCGCTATCCCGACTGTTAGGTTTTCAGAAGATGCCGGCACCCGGTTAAAAGGCGGATAAATATCAAGATCTTTCTCTGAATACAATCTTATTTCAAGTCCGAAATTATCATCTTCAACGCCGACAGATTCTGCTGTTCTTCGATAAATATCCGCAATCGGAACGACTTCTTTGTATCGATTTTTTTTGAATTTAACGAGCAGGAATTTATTCAAACGGTTTTTATAGACTTTCAATATGTGTCTGCCGAGACCTCTGCGAAAAATCGCGGAACGGAGATTACGTTGTAAATCGATAATAATATCGTACTTCACTCCCGGGATATCGGCGGCGGTTTCTGTTTTTAAGGTCTTGATTTGTGATGAGCTTGCTTTTTTATCATATTCAATCACTTTATTCAGGTAGGGACTGAACTTATATATCTCAGAAAATGTATCTGCCGTCAAGAAGTCGATTCGAGTCTGCGGGAAGCGTTTTTTTAACTGCCTGACGAACTCTGTGGTCAGGATAACATCACCCATGGAGCTAAGTCTTATAACTAAAATACTTTTTATTTCTTTATTTTCTGAAATTCTCATAAAATTTGATTATTTTTGAATAGAATAATTGTAATTAAGTTAAAATTTTATTCACTGATGACAGAGTATTATGCGTTTTACAGTCGAACACAGTGACAATATAGTGATTTTTGAGCTAAAAAATCCGTCTTTAAGTGCGGATATTTCAGCGAAGCTAAAAGCAGAGTTGCTAATTCTGTGCCAACCGAACATCAAAGCTTTTATCTTTGATCTTTCTCACGTTGACTATGTAGACAGCAGCGGTCTCGGTGCTTTGCTGCTTGCCCACAGGCAATTAACGAGTCATTCGATTCCAATAGGATTTGTAAGTGTTCAGGATTCTGTACGCTCGTTGTTGAACATTTCTCATATTGATGATCTGTTCGAATTTTTCGACAATGTGGAAGAAGCCTTAAGCAAATACGAATAACGAAATCGATATTAGGAGCGTGTAATTTTGCAAGAAGGAGCATATTGAAATATGTTCTTTTTTTTTAATCAAAGTGTGATTAATAAATTGAGAATTCAAATATGATGAAATTAATTCAAAAAAAATCTATCGGCTTATTTTTATCTCTGTTTATACTTCTGTCGGGAACTATTCCGGCAAGCGGCGGAGTAGTTGTATCGGCTGTTCCGGGCTTTTTGCCAAATTGGACAGCTGAAAAATTCATGGGTGTTGCCTATTGGCAAATAGGCGGATTGATTTTGATTATGTTGTCGGCTTGGATTTTATCGTTGATTATGGACAAGATAATCGCTTTTATTCTTAATCGAATAATCAGCAGGTTCCGCTTCTACGAATTGGTGAAAAAGTATATCGTGCCGATCAGCAAACCTGCCGTAAATCTCATCGTGACGGTGGTTGTGATTTTTAC
>JAQIDA010000253.1 GCA_027858275.1 Candidatus Kapaibacterium sp.
TACCCTATATCACCAATCACAAGAGCTTTATCATCTTTCAACATATCCAAAACCTTGTCAGTATTGTCTTTGCTGACTACCAGTATCATACCGATACCGAGATTGAAAGCTTTGCGCATTTCCTCATCGGATATATCACCTGTTTTTTGGATTAAATTGAAAATCGGAAGCACATTCCATGAATTCCAATTGATATTCATTGTGAGACCTTCCGGGATGATTCTGGAAGTATTACCCACAATGCCGCCACCCGTAACATGAGAGATACCTTTAAGAAGACCTGCGTCAACCAAAGGCAAAACCGAATTGAGGTATGAACGATGAATCGCGAGCAATGCGTCAGCTACAGTATTGCTGATTTCATCGACATACTGATCGTGTTTGTATTTGCTCAGAAGCACTTTTCTCGCCAGTGAATAACCGTTAGTATGCAAACCCGTAGACGGGATGCCGATCATCACATCGCCCTTAGCGATTTTTTTGCCGTCAACGATTTTTTCTTTGTCCACAATTCCTACAATCGTACCGGAAACATCATATTCACCTTCATTATACATAGAAGGCATTTCCGCTGTTTCTCCGCCGATAAGAGCCGCGCCGTTTTCTTTGCAGGCAATCGCAAAACCCGAAATAACCTGTTCCGCAACACCCGGATCAAGTTTGCCGACCGCGAAGTAATCAAGGAAAAACAATGGTTTCGCGCCGCAAGCCAGAATGTCATCCGTGCAATGATTCACAAGGCATTGACCAATTGTATTGTGCTTGCCCGTAGCAAAAGCCATTTTCAACTTTGTGCCGACTCCGTCAGTACTGGCAACGAGAATCGGTTTTTTATATTCAGAAAAATCAGCGTCATAGAAGCCGCCGAAAAGTCCGATATCAGTTAATACTTTTGAATTAAAAGTCGATCTGACCAATGGTTTGATACGATCTACTGTTTCTTCACCGGCAGCAATATCAACGCCCGCGTCTTTATAAGTTATAGCCATGATTGTCCGAATATATTATTTCACAATTGTTTTCTCTAATCAACCCCAAATTTACGATAATTCATTGGAATTTTATTCATAAAAAATTGAGAGTGGATTGGGTATCCTTCTCATAGCCGTATACTTTAGAAACGTTCACTGAGCGGAGTCGAAGTGTCTTAGGTCGTTAGCTTCGTCGGACGCAGCATTTTTAAGAAACGTCGAAGGCATTTCGACTCCGATCAATGAGCAAAAAAATGCTTTCAATCAACGTCATTAGATACCTCCTTCCTACTTCAACGGTCTTTTCTTAATCATTCCGCCTTTGGCGTCTTTAATACTGTGCATAATCACAAATGCGTCAGCATCAATCTTAGCTATTTCCGTGTTGAGTTTCGACAGCTCTAACCTTGTGATAAGCGTATAAACTATATCAGTCTCTTTGAGCGGCTCGCCTCTTTTGGCATATCCTCTTTTGCCTACGTAGATAGTGCAGCCGCGACCCATGTTTTCTATAATTGCCAGCCTGATTTCATCGTTTTTCTCTGAGATAATCGTCACGCCGACATATTCCTCAATTCCTGAAACCACAAAATCAACTGTCTTCGATGCCGCCAGATAAGTCAGTATAGCGTATAGAGCGATCTCAATCGAGAACACATAAGCCGCCACTCCGAAAATCATTATGTTAAATATCAGAATAATATCACCGATTGTCAGTGCTGTTTTCCTACTGATAAAGACCGCCAACACCTCTGTTCCGTCAATGACAGAACCGCCTCGGATTGCAAGACCGATACCCAAACCGAGGAAGAATCCGCCGAACACGGCAATCAATAATTTATCATCAGTAATAATCGGGAATGTCACAAAATGAACTGTCACAGCCAGCAAGATAATAGCAACGATGCTTCTGAACGCGAATTGCTTGCTGATCGTCGAAAATCCCATAACAATAAACGGAACGTTTATCGCAACAAGCAAAATTGAAAGAGGAATACTCGTCAGTTCACTCGAAATCAGAGATATTCCCATAACACCACCGTCAATAAATGAGTTAGGCAACAGAAATCCGCTCAATCCAAACGCCGCGGACAACACTCCGAGAACAATCAAAAACATATCACGAAACAAATAACGAATATCAACTTTGGCGTTGCTTATTTCCTTTTCCAATTGTTTTGGTTCAAGCGGCTGCTTCTTGAAGCGACGCTTAATTCTTCTGTCTAATATGTTCTGAATTATAGGACTCATAGTGTAGGGGCTCATATATTTATAATATTTTTGGATTTATGTCAAAACAAATAGAACTGTCCGCCAAAATAGAATAATTATTTGGATTTTTCTAAGAATATTTTGAATTAATAAAACGTTTGCTCTTTTTCTTAATAACATTTCGACATCATATAACCACTATTTCAATGTTATTGAAAGAAATATGGAAAAATATAGCATATCCGCATATATATCAATATGACTAATACTATGTTAGTGAACCGTTTATTAATCTCAAAAACAGTTGTTAAATGAATTTGTTTTTTAATAAATATATTTGTACTTTTAGCTGACAGCCACTGCAA
>JAQIDA010000048.1 GCA_027858275.1 Candidatus Kapaibacterium sp.
CTTCATCATCGTCTGATATTTTTGTTTTAAACTTCCAATTCGGTGCAAGGACTTGTTCCATTAGCAGGGACGCTGTTATTGCTTTGAGCATATTGTTGACCGATAATTTGACAAGATCGTCGGCGGCGTCCGGCTGTGCTATGAGATTTGTGAACTGAGCGTGTGTTTTATTGTTGCTGTCACGTGTCGCCCGTCCTATTATTTGTATTATTTCCGTTAGAGAGCCTCTGTAGCCTACCGTTAAGGCGTGTTCGCAATATGGCCAGTCAAAACCCTCTTTCGCCATACCGAGAGCTATTATTATATCCATATCGTCAACTGTTTTAATGTTTCTCAGATAGTGGACAATCTTGTCTCGTTCTTTGGGAACATCATAAACAAGATCAGCAATTTTGAGGATTTTGCCGTCTGTTTTTCTCTTGATTTTTATCACTCCTGTTTCCGAGTCCTGACTTTCAAAATCTCCAATTGCCTCAAGGATGAAACCCACTTCATTGTCTTTTTCTTTTGTTGACTCGCCTGAGTTGACGCTTGGAATATGCAGAATTGTTTTTTTGTCTGTATCCAGAATTTCTAATATGGCTTCTGTATATTTGCCATTATAGAAATGGTAACCGATTCCCAGAGATTTCAGATATGTGTAACCGTTGAGCTGTTCGTAGTAATTATATGTTACTTTGCTGAACTTCGCTTCGGTTTCGGGTAATAATACCGGAACGCTGTCACCCCTGAAATATGAGCCGGTCATTGCGACAATATGCGCTGATGATTTTTTCATTATATCATTCAATACATCTCCGAGGCGATTGTTTGCGTCTACCGAAACGTGGTGAAATTCGTCGATTGCGAGAAGGGTATTATTAAATTTGCTTTCATCAAGTTCTTCGCAGGCATAACGCAGTGTCGCATGAGTGCAAATCAAAATTTGATCGTCGTTGTCCATAAAGTTATGGAAAGTCTGTACTTTGCTTTTGCTTCCGTCACTTCCCGGAGTGCATAAATTATATTTGTCTTTGGGTTTCCAGTCGGCAAAAAAACCGTATTTTTTTAGATCGGTCTTGGCGAATGAACTGCCGATTGCTCGTTCCGGTACTGCTACAACAACTTTTTTTATACCTTGATTAATCAACTTATCCAGTGCCAAAAACATCAAGGCACGTGATTTACCGGATGCCGGCGGTGCTTTAAGAAGTAAATACTGTGCGTCTCGTGACTCATAAGCTCGTTCCTGCATTTCTCGCATTCCGTAGGCGTTTGTATTGATGCTTTTGCTTGTCCGCCCGTATTCTACTTTTACTATATCCGGCATATTCTGTTTTCTCTGATTAATTTTCCAAAGTTTGCTTAGTGAAAAGGAGAGATTTATATCTCAGTCAATGTCTAAAGTTCGTCTAAAATGTCTAAAGTTCATCTAAATGTATTTTAAATTTGATCAATTTAGCCGAACTCGAAATTAGTATATGTTGATGACAACAAACAAGTTGCAGAATATTTGAATTTAAAAGTTCGGCTAAAAGTTCATCTAAATGTATTTTTCTATTCGATTTTAGATGAACTTTTTATCCATTTAGCATTTCGAACTGTACCAAGATTAATGATTGTTTTGTCCTTTTTGGACATTGCGTAAACAAGATTACGTAATTTATTTTGCCGTTGTTTCTCGTCTAATATCTCGGGCAATAAATCCAAAATGAGTTTTTCAATATCTTGCTTTGTAGCACTGCCTTTTTTGTCAATGAATTCAAGTATCATCTTTTTGTAATGAACGTCTTTAAATCCTCTCATCCTTACATAATCAGTCATCTGATCTGTCCTGCCTGCTACCTTTGCCGATATGTAAAAATTCGGTTTTCTGCCTTCAACAAGTTTTTTTGCTCTCAAGTCCTTGATTTCTTCGCCTGAAAGCGGTTTATGTTTTTGTACTTTATCTAACAGAATAATATCATCCAAAATCATGTCGGGAATTTGGGCGAGTTTTCGAGCATAGTCAATGTTTAGGACTTTGCCGCTGATTACAACTTTTACTGAATTGTTTTTGAAGCTGTAATCCGGCAAGGGGAAGTACTTATTTTTTTGGATAATAAACATTTTTCTGATTCCGCTGCCTATTGTGTCTATCATGTTTAGATTGACCATAGCTTGGGACAAAAATGGGTTTCTGTATCTTGATTCCGGAGCGTCAGCTTTAACAACGTCTTCTACTGACTCAGGGATGAAATTGCCGACATTCGAAAATGTAAGTGTGGATTCCTCACTTTCGACAAAGTTGATTTTGCCGCCAAGAGAATAATCCTGATGAGCTATGCAATTGTTTAAAGCTTCTCTGATAATATAAGGGTCAAATTGGATTACTTCTTCAGGGAACAGAGTACCTTCCTGCATATAACGATATTTCAAATTTCTAACCTTGGCGTAGACTTTAGCAATATTCAATAAAAACGGACAGGAAAAATGTTCGTAGTCATTTTCAATATTATCTCTGTCTTTCAATATCCAAGAAATTTTTGCTACTGCCGGACTGATAAAATGTTCTGATTCTGATTTGCCGAGAAGCAATATGGCGGCGTTTGTTATTTTTCCTCGGATTGTTATTTTTGCCTTGTTGAGGAATGTTTTGTCGTCCCAGTCTTTTATTTCTGTTTCTTTTTCAGGATTCTTTTTGATATACAGCTCTCTCGCGACTTTTAACGCCTCAACTGACAAATCGTCAATTGTCGCGTCTTCAATAGTTTGTGCACTCCAATCCTCTGAAACTGATTGGCTCTCGATACGCTTTCTTTTTTCGGGGCTTAATGCCGTTAAGGATTCTCCGGCTCGGGCGTAATTGTGTCCCTTCCATGAGGTAGGGTATCCTTTGTGTGCCGGAGGAATTTGGAAAAGCAACAGGTCTTTGCCGTCAATTGTTTCTCTATAGACATTCATGAATGTTAAATTCATTGTTGAATGTTCGGAAATATTCAATTTATATCTGTTGATTTGATCGTCCGAAATATTTGTGCCGACGATTTCAGTACGAGAATTCTTTTTGTCCTCTTTTATTCCAAAAACCAGCCAACCACAATCAACTTGATTTAGATTTGCTTCATTGCTCAACGCCGAAAAATAATTTCCGAGCTTGTCTGTATCATACTTGTTTTTTGCTTCTTTGAATTCAACGATCTCATTCTCTGTTGTTCGCTCTAATACTGCTCTGAGTTCTTCTCTCATTTCTTTTTCCCCTTCTTCGTTTTCTTCTGTTGCTCGAACAGTCCGCCTTGTTCCTTTTCTTCGGCTATCATTTTTTCGTATAGCTTGAACAGGTACTCCAGACGCTCCTCGTCGCTTGTGAAAGGTTTGCTTCTGTAACATCGTTCAACAGCAAGGTCGTTCTGTCTGTGGGCTTCTCGCAAGCCGTCCGGCATTTTGTTCGGGTCGTATAGTTGCGCCAATGTTTTGTCAGGGT
Source organism: Candidatus Kapaibacterium sp. (assembly GCA_027858275.1). Classification (GTDB taxonomy): domain Bacteria; phylum Bacteroidota; class Ignavibacteria; order Kapaibacteriales; family UBA2268; genus JAQIDA01. Next base: position 3,443 of record JAQIDA010000048.1, read on the forward strand.
GCTGTTCACGCTCTTCTAATATGCGAAATACGCATTTTGTTATTTCTTCCTTTTGCTTTTCTGTGATCGGGGGGAAGGGGAATGTGTTGTATGATAGAACTGGAGAATATCTAATATCCTTTTTGAAATATCCTGAAGTCATGTGTACCCAAAGATTATTAATTTTTGAATGAATCAATCCAAATAACCATGGTTCAGCATTATAGACAACTTGAGCCAAATTTGTTACAACAGTATCTTCAGATAAAAAGCCTATAGGAATATATTCTCTTTTTTCAGCAGATAGTCCTGGAATAATAATACTTTTGCTAAATTCATATCGTACCTCACCAAAACGATGCGGTACTCCAGCCAGCTTTCTTGTAGCCTCTCTTTTGCTTCCAAGTCTATAATGTTTTACATCTTCAATAATATTTTTGATAAATTCATGTTTCATTGCGACTTTCAAATTTTCATCATTTAACCATAAGCAGTATCGTGTAATACTATGAAAAAACTCTCTTGCTCCCAAAACTTTTTTATAGAAAGGTCTTATCATGGTATTTGATTTTTTGTATTCATCTTCGTTGAAAAAAAAGTATCC